>JAPWUW010000110.1 GCA_028275325.1 Anaerolineae bacterium
GGGCTCTCCAGCTGCTGGCGTGCCGGCTGATGACTTCTCGGCCCGGTGGACGGCAATGCTCCCGTTCGAAGGAGGCTCCTACCGCTTCAGCGTGGCCAGCGACGACGGGGTACGGCTCTTCATCGACGGTCGGCTGGTGCTCGATAAGTGGCAGGATCAGGCGCGCACAACACATTCCACAACGGTCGACCTCACTGCTGGCGCTCATGCCATCCGCCTCGAGTATTACGAGCACACTGGCGCGGCGGCCGTTAGCCTGTGGTGGGAGGCAGTGCCGGGCCCATTTGGCGGCAACATCATCACCTGCGTCCGGCCGAGAAACTCCTGGGTGAAGGTCTATCGATGGGAGGATAGCGGCTGGTTGGATGTCAACCCCAAGGGCTATGGCCCCGTTGATGCCACCGGGTTCCTGAAGCTGGACGGCATGCTCGTCGATTTCTACCGGTACGGCTGGGCCGGGCACCCGTACAAGGTGGAGCTCTGGGCTGATGGGCGGCTCATCACATCAGTTGGGGACACAAGCCGCGGCGAGCCTGAGTTCCGGGTGCGCCCGCTCGCCGATAACTGGACGCCGTGGGGTTGCCCCGCGCCTTAGAGTTGCTCCTGAATGTTGACAGCGGGCTGCGCCGGGGAATAGCCTCTGGCCGTGGCGGCTAGCTGCAGGCCGCCACGGCCATTCTTTTTGCCCGGAGGCGTGGCGATGAAAGTGCTGATCTGCACGGATCTTGAGGGCTGTGCGGGGGTCGTGAGTTTCGAAGAGCAGGCCTACCCGGATGGCAAGTACTTCGAGCAAGCCAAGCGTCTGGCCACGGCAGAGGTGAACGCAGCTGTGACGGCGCTTGCTGAAGCTGGGGCTCACGATATCCTCGTGTGGGATGGGCATGGTGCAGGTGGCCTCGTCTATGAGGAGCTACACCCTGCGGCCAAGCTGCTGCATGGGCGGCCACTGGCGCCAGCGGCAGTGCGCGATGCCGTTTTCAGCGAGTACGACGTTTGCATGATGGTCGGCCAGCATGCCATGGCCGGCACTGTGGATGGCAACCTCAACCACACCCAGAGCAGCCAGAGCGTCGAGTACTACAAGCTCAACGGCAAGCGTATAGGGGAGATTGCGCAGTTCGCCCTCTATGCTGGTTCGCTTGGCTTGCCGCTTATCTTCGTGAGCGGCGACGAAGCCGCCTGCCGGGAGGCGCAGGCACTCATCCCCGGCATAACCACCGCCGCGGTGAAAAAGGGCCTGAGCCGCGGGAGCGCCATTTCGCTGGCGCCAGCGGCGGCTCAGAGGCTCATCCGCGAGGGCGTCGCCCGTGCGCTGGCAAGCCAGGCGCAACAACCACTGGCACCGCTCTCTTGGCCCGGCCCTTACGAGCTCGAGATCAGGTTCTTCCACACGCACGTGGCCGATGCGTATGCGCAGCGGCCTGGGGTTCAGAGGGTTGATGAGCTCACCATAAGGGTGCGCTCTGACAATATCAGAGAGATCATCTATTTCTGACGGGCTCTCTGCGCGCCCGGCGAGCTGCCATGCTCAGCGGGTTGGGCAAGAGCTGAGGCATCTAGGCGGGTGGCAAAGGGAGGGCCTTCTGCACCGTGACAAGGCAGCGGGCGATGGCCGGCTTGCGGAAGCGGCAGAGCCTGTAAAAGGGATGGCTCCCGAAGGCCTGGCGGGGGTTTATCGGAGCGCTACGGCGCCGGGGACCAGCCCGCTGCTTCCGCCTCGGCAGCTGTGCAGAACCAGCGCTCGCCTTTCTCCGGGTCCACTTTTGTCAGCGCGTAGGCGCTGCTGCCCGGCAAATGGTAGAGCTTGCGGCCGTCTCGCGCGATGTTGCCCTTGATCTGGCAGCCCGGGGGCGGGGTAAGGCAGCCACCGGGGCACAGGGTGGCTGCTTCTCTCGTCCGTGCGGTCGGCTCGGCCAGCCCCCACAGGCCACGGCCGGCGCTGCGCGCCTCTTGCTCGGCGGCGAGGAAGCGCTCGGCATACTTGACATCAGGCGGGAACGTGCTGACGCGCGCGAAGCCAAGCTTCACCAGTTCCTCATTCACCAGCGTGTCCCCGAGCCAGACGTAGCGCAGCAGCCGGCCATACCGGTCCGTCTCGCTCACGTCCTTTTCCAGGCGAACGAGCTTGCCCTCGACGAGTTCCTTGTTCTTTTGGGCAGCCTCGGGCCCAAAGGGTTCGATGCCCTTTTCGGGGTGTCTGGTCTCAGGCGTGTCTATGCCAATGTAGCGCACCGTGTAAAGCTTGCCGGCGACCTCAACCCGAATCGTGTCGCCATCGATCACCTCAACGACGCGCGCCAAATCTGCGGCGACCGGGGCAGTGGCGCTCGTGCCCTCCCAGGTGCCAACGGTCCGCTGCACGAGCATGGCGCCGATGAGAAGGATGGCCAGGAGCAGGGCGCCCCACCAGGCGCTTCTTGCCCTTGGCGATTGCCGGCGAGCGGTGCTTCGCTTGCTCACCCCGTGCAGCACCTCCTGCTGGCAATGATAAAGCCCTGCGGCCCGGCCCGCCAGCCGCAGGTGCCACGGGCCCTGGGGGCTGCTCGTGGGCGCATGCGGGGGCTTGGGCGCACAGAGGCTCCGCTTGACGGCCAACGCCCGGATGATGGAGACTTGGTACATGGCTCAGGAACGCGCAGTTGGGGCCACTTGGGCTGTGGTTGAGGGTGTGGCTCAGGCCGTGCTGGCGGCAGTGGCGATGGCCTGGCCCGGCGAGCCCCTGGCCCTCATCCTGTACGGCTCTGCTCATCGTGGAGATTTCGTCCCCTTTTGCAGCGACCTGAACCTGCGCCTCATCCTCTCTCATGGCTGCTTCGGCCCCCACGGTGGCCTGGATCCGGCCAGAGTGGCCCTGGCGCGGCTGGCCCTGGAGGAGAGCGTGGAGCTCCCGCCGTTTCGGAGCCTGAACCTGGAAGCCTGGGATGTCAACGACATGGCAGGCCGGATGCTCGTGCCGGGCTGCTTTGCGCTCCTCTACGGCTCGGCCGAGCTTCACGCGCCCAGGGAATGGGAGATGCTGGCGCAGTCAAGGCTCTGCCTGGCGAAGCTGCCGGAGCGGATCGCCTGGCTCAGCCGGGCTCTTCTGCGCGTTGAGCGCGGCGGGCTTTTGGCGCTGCTGGTTGATGCCTTTCGCGAGGTGACGCGGGCCCTCCGGCAGCTTTGGGCCATGGAGAACTTGGCTCCGTTTGCAAGCTGGCGGCTGCCGCGGCTGGAGATCGCCGCTGGGCTTGCTGAGCCGGCGCTGGCGGAGGGGAGCGCATCTTTCTTGCGCGATGTGGCAGCGCTTTGCGCGGCTGGGGGCGGCGAGCCCAGAGAGCAGGTGCGCTTGCTGCAGCGGGCGCTACAGCTGCTCGAACAGGTGCACCTGGCTGCGCGAGCTGCTGGGCCCGACAAGGCCAAGGATTGACGCGGAGGTACGGTTGCGGCCGGCGATTGTTTGCTCCTGGCTGAACCAGTATGGCGGAGCGGAGCGGGTGCTCGAGGCGGTGCACGAGCTCTGGCCGCAAGCGCCGATTTACACGAGCGTGTACGAGCC
This sequence comes from Anaerolineae bacterium, assembly GCA_028275325.1. Lineage (GTDB taxonomy): Bacteria > Chloroflexota > Anaerolineae > DRVO01 > DRVO01 > JAPWUW01. The sequence continues at coordinate 3,536 of JAPWUW010000110.1, forward strand.
AGCCGCGTTGCCTGAGCGGTGGCGCAGCTGGGATATTCGCCCCTCGTGGCTCAACCGCATGCCGCGCGCTCGGCAGGATCACCGGCTGTATCTGCCGTTCTATCCGCTCGCTTTCTCGGCCATGCACTTGAGCGGCTACGATGCCGTGCTGAGCGTGAGCAGCGGCTTTGCAAGTGCCGTCAGGGTGAGTGGGGCTGCCCACATTTGCTATTGCCTCACGCCGCCGCGCTTCCTGTGGGGCTTCCAGGGCTATGTGGAGCGCGAGGGCCTGACCGGCTGGCGGGGCCTCCCGGTGAGGCTGCTTCTGCCGCTTTTGCGCAAGTGGGACAGGCGTGCGATGGCCAGGGTGGAACACGTTGTGGCCATTTCGCAGGAAGTGCGGCGGCGCATTGAGCTCGTGTACGGCCGCCGTGCCCCTATCATTTACCCGCCGGTTGAGGTCGGCCGCTTCCGGCTGCAGCGGGAGCCAGGCGGCTACTTCCTGGTGCTCTCGCGGCTGGTGCCGTACAAGCGCGTGGACCTTGCCGTGCGGGCCTGCAGCAGGCTTGGGCTCCCGCTGCGGGTTGTGGGCGAGGGGCGGGCGCGGCCGGCTTTGGAAAGGATTGCGGGACCAACGGTGCGGTTCCTCGGCTGGCTGCCCGATGAGGCGGTGGTGAGGGAAATCGAGGGCTGCCGGGCGCTGATACTGCCCGGGCTGGAGGATTTCGGCATTACGCCTGTTGAGGCCCTGGCGGCCGGCCGGCCGGTGGTGGCCTTTGCCGGTGGCGGCGCGCTCGAGACGATTGTCGATGGCGAGACGGGCGTGCTCTTCCGGGAGCAGAGCGAGGAATCGCTGATAGAGGCGCTCTTGCGGCTGGATAGTCTCCGGTTTGAGCCGGGCTGGCTCCGGCAGCAGGCCTTGCGCTTTGACAAGCCGATCTTCCAGAGCAAGCTGCGCGAGCTTGTGGAGAGCTGCTTGAGGGGAGAGCCCATCGGGGAGGGAACAGGGAGTTGGAGCTGAGAGCCTGCTGGCAAATCCTGGCGAGGAGGGGCTGGATAGTCGCGCTCCTGGTGGCGGTGACGGTGGCTGTGAGTGCTGCTGCCAAGGCGGTGCACCCTCGAGCGCCTGTTTACCAGGCCACCATGCGCATCACCGTGGGGGTTGTTCCAGAGCAGAGCGGCGGTGCCTATTACACTTACGATCGCTACTATGCCTGGTTGGCCTCCGAGTACCTTGCCGACGACCTGGCGGAGGTATTGCGCAGCCAGGCATTCGCCCAGGCTGTGGCAGAGAGGCTTGCGTCCCTGGGGGAGAAGGCTGCTGGCAGCATCAGCGGGAGCACAAGCACCGGCAAGCTGCACCGGCTGATCACGGTTACGGTGACGGGGAGCGACCCCCAAGGGCTGCTCTCGACAGCGCAGGCAGCCGCCTGGGTGTTGCAAGAGCGCAGCCGGGAGTTCCTCGCGCAGCTTGGCAGCGAGAACGCGGCCATCCACATTGTCGATCCGCCCAGTGTGAGCGCCCTGCCACCGACATTGCGGGAGCGGCTGGACCTGCCCTTGCGGGCCATCCTCGCGCTTGCTGCGGGCGTTGTCCTTGCGCTCCTTGTGGATTACGCTGACGATTCGGTGCGCGAGCCGCAGGACCTGGAGGCAATGGGGTTGCGGCTGCTCACAAGCGTGCCACGACGGCGGAGGTGAGGGGTGCTGGCAAAGGTGGCCACCTGCGCGCTGACAGGCCTGGAGGGGGAGATTGTCGAGGTGCAGGTGCACGTCTCCCGCAGTGGTGTGCCGATTTTCAACATGGTCGGCCTGCCAGATGCGGCGGTGCAAGAGGCGAAGGAGAGGGTCCGTTCGGCGCTGCTCAACAGCGGGCTCAACGTGCCGCAGGGCCGCGTGCTGCTCAACCTGGCCCCGGCGGACCTGCGCAAGGAGGGGCCGGGTTACGATCTGCCCATTGCCGTTGCCCTTCTTTTGGGCTCGCAGCAGCTGCTTGTGGACGTTTCAGATGCCGTGTTCGTGGGCGAGCTCTCTCTCGATGGCAGCCTGCGGCACGTGAATGGCATCCTGCCCATGGCAGCGGTGGCGCGCGCAGCAGGGTTCCGGCGCTTTTTCGTGCCGGCAATGGATGCTGCTGAGGCAGCGCTGATCGAGGGGCTGGAGGTCTATGGCCTGCCGGATTTGCTCTCGCTCTTGGGGCACCTGCAGGGGGAGCTCAAGCTGCAGCCGGCGCGCCCCAGCATAGACCTGAATGCCGAGCGCGAGCCGCTGTGCGACATGGCCGACATCGCCGGGCAGGAACACGCCAAGCGAGCGCTTGAGGTTGCTGCCGCTGGTGGGCATAACGTCCTCATGGTGGGGCCGCCGGGCACGGGCAAGACCCTCCTATCGCGGGCGCTTGCCGGGATACTGCCGCGCCTCACGCTGGAGGAAGCCCTGGATGTGACGCGCATTTACAGCGTGGCTGGGCTCCTGCCGGAAGGGGAGCCGCTGGTGCGGCAGCGGCCGTTTCGCGCGCCGCACCACACGATCAGCCATGCCGGGCTCGTTGGTGGCGGCAGCACGCCGCGGCCAGGCGAGATAAGCCTGGCGCACAGGGGCGTGCTCTTCTTGGATGAGCTCCCGGAGTTCGAGCACCGCAGCCTGGAATCGCTGCGCCAGCCACTTGAGGATCGCATGGTCACCATCTCGCGGGCGAGGGGCGCTGTCACCTTCCCGGCACATTTCATCCTGGTTGGCGCGATGAACCCCTGTCCCTGCGGCTATTATGGAGACCCTCGGCACCCCTGTACCTGCTCGCCAGCGGCAATAGCGCGCTACCAGCAGCGCATCTCCGGCCCGCTCCTTGACCGCTTCGACATTCACATAGAGGTGCCCCAGGTGGAGTACGAAAAGCTTGCTGGCCTCGGGCGGGCGGAGCCAAGCAGCTCCATAAGGGCGCGGGTGGAAGCTGCAAGGCAGCGCCAACGGGAGCGCTACTCCGGCACGGCGATAAGCTGCAACGCTGAGGCGGGCATCGTCGAGATCCGCCAGCATTGCGCCCTGGACCGGGAGGGGAACAGCCTGATGCGGGCAGCAATGCAGCAACTGCAGCTTTCGGCCAGGGCTTTCCACAGGGTGCTGAAGCTGGCGCGCACCATTGCGGATTTGGCCGGGAGCGAGGCCATTCGGGCCCAGCACCTGGCGGAAGCTCTCCAGTACCGCCCCCGCATAGCCATGTGACAGCGAGCGTGGTACCATAATGCGGCGGCCAGCGCAGCCGCAAGAAACCGCTGTAGGAGGCTCTCATGAGCAATATGCGCGTTGCCGCTCAGCTATACACTCTCAGGGAGTTCCTGAGAACTCCAGATGAGATTGCAAGGTCCCTTCACAAAGTGGCTGAGATTGGCTACAGGGCCGTGCAGCTTTCCGCCATGGGCCCAATTGAGCCAGCCAGGCTGAAAGAAATCGCAGATCGAGAGGGGCTCACGATCTGCTCCACGCACGTCGACTACGACGAGCTCCTGAACGAGACGCAGCGCATGATCGCTGAGCATAAGCTCTGGGGCTGCCGCCATGTGGCGATCGGCAGCATGCCGGCGCGTTACCGGCAGGCCGGAGAGCAGGGGTTCCGGCAGTTTGCAAGAGAAGCAAGCGAGCTTGGCCGCCGGCTCCACGAGGCGGGGCTGACCTTCAGCTACCATAACCACAGCTTCGAGTTCGAGCGTTTTGGGAACAAGCTCGGGCTTGAGATCATCTTCGAAGAGAGCGACCCTCGCTACCTGCTGGCGGAGATAGATACGTACTGGGTGCAGCACGGCGGAGGGGATCCGGTGCAGTGGATCCGCCGGTATGCAGGGCGCATGGTGATCGTGCACTTCAAGGACATGAGTGTGCGCAATGGCCAGCAGACTATGGCCGAGGTGGGCGAGGGGAACCTCAATTGGCCGGCAATTGTGGCTGCCTGTCGGGAAGCGGGGATCGAGTGGTGCGCCGTGGAGCAGGACATCTGCCACCGCGACCCATTCGAGAGCCTGGCCATCAGCCTGCGCAACTTGAAAGGGCTTGGGCTAGAGTAGCCGCAAAGGGCATGGGGGTGCCGCTCAGGCACCCCTGTTTTGTTTGTGGCGGGAGAGCAGCGGCAAGCAGGCAAAGAACCCCGCGGCGGTGAGGGCGAACGTGGCGATGGGCAGCGCCAAGAGTATCCCGAGCCGATCGGCCATGAACCCGATTGCCGTCACGCTCAGGCTGCCCAATGCCCAGCCAACCCCAATCATGAGCCCGGAGGCCATTGCCTGGTTGCGCGGCATGGCCTGCTGGGCGAGGACTGTGTTCACCGAGGTGCTTGTGGCCATGACAGCCGCGCCGACCCCGAGCGCGAGCATGCCGGCGGGGTGCCCGCCAAAGAAGAGGGCGAAACAGGGCAGAGGGAGGAGGAAAGAACCGAGGAACACGGCGCGGTGCCCCGCGCGGTCGGCGAGCGGGCCCCCGACGAAAACTCCGATGGCTGCTGCTGCGCGAAAGAGAAAAATGGCGGCACCGCCACCAGCAGCTGAGCCGCCGCGTGCCATCAGGTAGAGGGGGAGCATGGTGCTCACGCTCACGGAGACGGCTGCGCGCAGCGTCATGATCAAAAGGAGCAGGAGGAGCCAGCCGCCGCAGCCCACGAAGGAAGCGCGCAGCGAAAGCGCAGGCGCGCGGCAAGCAGCGGCAGAGCCCAGGGGCTG
>JAPWUW010000111.1 GCA_028275325.1 Anaerolineae bacterium
GGCCCTCGCTCCGGAGGTGGCAGCCATTTCAGGGCCGCTCTTGCTTGCCAATGTGGCGAGCAATTATCAGGGGATGTTCTCGGGGGAGATGCACTATTCTTCTCCCTTCATGCCCTTGTGGGCTGTGGCTGGCGGCTTGGGGATGCGCAGATTGCTGCATGCGGGCAGCCGCCGCGGCTTGCGCTCCTGGGCCACTGCTTTCGGCCTCACGGTGATTCCCTTCGGATATCACATGGCTGAGGGGTACTCGCCAATCGCGCTGGAGTATTACCTTGTGCGGGCGATCCCGCAGCGGCATGACCAGCTGCTTTCGCGATTTGCCCGGCAGATCCCACCTCGAGCTGCTCTTTCCGTGACGACTGCGCTGCACCCCCACTTTGCGCACAGGCAGCGTCTGTATACCTTTCCTGCCGTGGCTGATGCCGATTTCGTATTGCTCGATGTTACAGGCACAACCGACATGCACCCCGCCGACCTGCGCAAGGCATTTGACCGGTTGGTGTCCCGGGGGTATGGCGTGGCCGATGCTGCGGATGGCTTCGTCCTGCTTCAAAGAGGCAGCACCGGTCACGAGCTGGGCGACGAGTTTTTCTCGTTCGCTTCGCAGCCAGATGATGGGCGGGCTGCACTTGCCCAGTTTGGTGGGGTTATCGAGCTTGTTTCTTACGAGTGGCTGGACGACCCCAAGAGAGGCTTGACGAAGCTGAGGCTCTGCTGGCGAGTTTTGGGGCAGGCCCCAACGAGTTGGCAGCCCTACGTGCTGTTCAGTGACGAGTTCGGCAATGTTGTCACAGATACAATGCAGATGCCCTTTGTCGAGCCATTCTGGCTGACTACAGATGAGTGGCGGCCTGGAAGGATCTACATCACCACTACGGTTTTCGTGCCGCTCCCGTCCAGATCGGAAGCATATGTCGGCTGCGCTGGCGTTGATGGCAACCGCTTGCAGCTCGATGCTGTGGCTGCGCCGAGCCTGCAGGCAATCCCAGAGCTCGGCTTGGTTCGCCTGCCCCCTGTAAGCCGTGGCTCTAGGCTTGTCCTCTACAGGCTTGCTGAAAGCCCGCAGATGGCCGCGCAGAACTGTCGTGGCCTGGAGGGCGGCATCTTGTTCTGCGGCACGTGGCTTCCTGGTCGCGTTGGCGCGGGCTCGACCCTCGCAGTGCGGACTTCATGGGCTGCTGGAGCGCCCTTGCAAAAGGCGATCATGCTCTCGATCCGGCTGCAGGATGCGGGCGGGGCACTAGTGGCGCAAGTCGATGGCCCATTCCACGGGGGCCTTCTGCCCACCACGCGGTGGGTGCCTGGCGAGCTCATCTGGGATGAGAAGAAACTGCAAGTGCCCCCTGGAATTGCACCGGGCGATTACGAAGTCGTTGGTGTCGCTTACGACCTGCATACCCTGCAGCCCCTCACTGTGCCTGGGGGGGAATGGTTTGTCAGGCTTGGGCGTGTCCGCGTGGAGGGACGGTGAGGGGCGCGGGTTGCGCGCAACCGTTCAAGGCTCAGGCAGCGTTGCTGGCCGTGCTTCTGGCCGGCTTTTTCGTGGCGGCCCAAGATCTTGGCCGAGACAGCCTTTCTTACGACGAGGCGGTGAGCGCCTACCTTGCCGGTATGAATTTGAGGCAGATGGTGGGTTGGACCGCACAGGACGTTCAGCCGCCACTGTACTATGCTGTGCTGCATGGCTGGACGCGTTTGGTTGGCGGCTCTGAATTCAGCTTGCGTTACCTTTCGGCCATGTGCCACGTGCTAGCGGCGGCCTGTATGTATCGGCTAGCTGCCCTTTTCCTGCCGCCAGCTGGGGCCCTATTTGCGGCTTCAGCGTGTGCTTTCCACCCCTGGTACCTCTGGCATGCGCAAGACGCACGCATGTACAGCCTGTTGCTTTTGGAGGGCGTTGTGGCGACCTGGCGCTTGCTGGCGCCTATGCCTCCTAAGGGTCGGGCGCGGCATGCGGCGTGCTTCTCGCTCGCGCTGCTCTACGCGGCCATGCTGTACACCCACTACCTCAGTGCCGCCCTCATAGGTGCCCATCTTGTTCTGGCTCTCCTGGAGAAAGGCTCATGCAGGCAGCGCCTGCGAGAGGTGTCTCTGGCTATTGCGGTTGCTTCGCTTGTGTTTTTGCCGTGGCTTCCCCTTGCTCTGCAGATGTATCGAGCCGACGCTTCTTACTACACGGGGCCACCAAAGTGGTGGGAGCTCTGCCGCAAGCTTCTCTTAGCCTTCTTCACCGGGCCGGCAGGGCAAACCGTCCAAGAGAGGGCTGGAGTACTGCCAGCCGGCGCAGCCGCCGCTTTGCTGGGCGGCATCCTTGTGGGGACCCTGTGGGCTGGAGGGTTGAACTCGAGGGAGTTAGCGATTAGGCTTGTAGCGCTCCTTGTCGCTTGCCTATTCGGCCTCGGCTGCTTCTTGGCGTTTGTGCCGAAGTTCAACGAGCGGTATTTCCTCCAAGCAAGCCTGGTGCTGCCGCTGATGTGGGCGCTCCCTTTCCTCCTGCGAGGGCGGCTTGCCATGGCATTCAGGTTTGCCGCGGTGCTGGGGTTCTTGGCAGGGGCTGTGCCAGGCGTGAAGGGGCTTGCGAGCGGCGACCAGTTCGCGAAGCCCGACTTCCGCGGTGCCACGAGGTTCATACTGTCGCACCTCGCCCCACAGGATGCCGTCTTCTTGTGTTCTGGACACATTTACCCCGTCTGGATGTATTATGCCCCAGGGTACCCCTACGTTGCCTTGCCGCAGATGCGTGTGCTTTCTCTAAGGCAGCGGCTCTCCCTTGCCACGGCGGCGCAGCTTCTGGCGGGGGAACTGCGGCCTGGGGGTGGAGCGTGGGTGTTGGCCTGGCAGCAAGAGCTTGCCGACCCCAGTGGCTCAGTTCTCTACCTGCTTGAAGTCATGGGCAAGTGCGAGAGGCTGACATTTGGGGGTGTGACTGTTCTGCACTGTGCCCATCTGCACCCGGAACGGCTACACTCGGCCACTGTGCCAGCAGTGAGTTCAAACTGCCGTTTTGGGTCCAGCTTGCGTTTGCTCGGCACCACCAAGTTGGATGGTGCCAGAGTGGCACTCCACTGGGAGGCGCTGCAGCCCCTCGATGATTACAGGGTGGCGGCAAGGCTGCTCGATGGCGAGGGGAACGAGATCTACCATGGCGAGTTTGGCTTGGCAGGGGATGAGTGGCCCACTCACCTGTGGCCGGTGGGCGAGGTGACGGTCGGCACTATAGCATTTGACCTGTTGCCTGGCACCCTGCCAGGGCAGTACACCTTGGCGCTTGCGGTGCATCCGGCCAAGGTCGCCCAGGCGCTTACAGTGTACGATGAAGCGGGCAACCCGCAGGGCGAGCTTTGCCGCGCTGCAAAGTTGTGGTTGGAGGGAGTTCCCACAGGCGACACGCGCGAAACGGTGGAGCAATTGCACCTCATCGAACGCGGCGAGAGTTGGGACGGACTGGAGTTGATCGCCGTGGGCTCATGCCCGCAAGAGGCACTTGTGCCGGGGGCGGAGTTGGCCCTGCCGGCGCTATGGCGGATCGGTGAGCCCGACGAGCACGAGTACTGGCTTCGGCTGGAGGGAGACACGTACAGCGCCAACCTGCCGGCAAGATCGCTTTGGTCGATGCGCAACCAGTGGCCTGCGGCGGAGAGGGCCATTGTGCTCACGCCAGCACGGTGGTTCGTGCCGGCCGACGCTCCGGCAGCGCAACTGCGCGTGGCAATGTGCGCAAGACAAGGCAAGCAAGGGCAATCGGAGGCCTGCGTGTACCTGTGCCAAGTCAACATCCAGCAGGTGGCAAGAACTTACGCGCTGCCCCAGCCAGCGCTGCGTGCAAGCAGCACATTCGACGGATTCGCGCGCTTTCTGGGCGCGGATGCCACCATCGGTGAAGAAGGCGGGCCGGCTCGGCTTACGGTTGTCACTTATTGGCAAGCCCTGAGAGGCGCCGGTGCAAACTACAGCATTTTCGTGCATCTGGTGGGGCCTGATGGGCGTTTCCTGGCCGGGGTTAACTCGCCGCCGGCTGGTGGCGCCAGACCGACCGCAGGCTGGCTGCCAGGTGAAGTTATCGCCCATACGGCAACAGTACCCTTACCTGACGGCATTGACGTGAACAGTTGCGAGCTGGAGGTAGGCATGTTCCGCCCGGAGCTACCGGATATGCCGCGCGCTCCAGTCACGAGTGAGGGTTTGCCGGTCGTCGGGAACGCGCTTCGCTTGCCCCTCGGAAGGCTGCTTGCACCTCTTGGAAGAGAGACCGGATGGCAAGTGCAAGGGAGGTGAGCGCACAGCCGGCACACAGCCAGGCTCCAAAGCCGATGGTGATGGGGGCGTTGTAGAGCTGCTGGAGGGCAGGCAGCAAGCGGCGAAACTGCCACGGTGGAAAGGTTGAGGCCAAAGCTCCGAGGGCCGGTGCGACTAGGATCGCCGCATGGCGCGCACGCACGCAGAGGGAGGTGGTAGTGAGCAAAGCTGCGCTCGCCGCAAGGCAAGCCGCGTATGCAAGCGCCTGGTCAATAGGAGGGAAGGGAACTGCGAGCACGGCTGCGGCCACGGCAAGCCGCGCTAACGCAGGCTTCAACCCCAGACGCGAGGTGCTTCCGCCAGTCAGCACACAGAAGGCGAAGGCGAGAGAAGGCCCCCAGAAGGCTTGAGCGTGAATCACGAGCCCTCCAGAGCGAGCTTCCGGCATAAACCGCGCGAACTCAGGCAAGTCCCACCCAGTGAGCACCAAGGCTGCCGCCTTGTGATCCACCCAGGGTAGCCACAGTGAAGCCATGGCCAGAGCATGGATCACCATGGCCAGGCGTTCATGCCAGCGCACGGTACACCTCTAAGACTTCGCTTGCCATTGACTCCCAGGTGAAGCGCCGCGCGCGCTGCAGACCGCACTGGATTCGCTCCTGCAGTTCCATCTGACCAGCCTCCAGGAGAGCGAGCATCGCCGCGGCGATGGATTGCGCGCTAGTATCGCAATAGAAGGCTGCCTCGCCTCCTACCTCAGGCAGCGATGAGTTGCGAGCGAGGATGAGAGGGGTCCCAGAGGCCATGGCCTCGAGCGCAGGCAAGCCGAAGCCCTCGTAATGTGGCGCGTAGACGAGGGCAACAGCGTGCCTGTAAAGTGCGGCCAGTTCATCGTCCGTCACCGCCGTAAGCAGTCGTATGCTGTTGCCTGTTTCGCGGAACACGCAAAGGGCAGGGGCCGCACCCCACCCAATTGCTCCAGCCACGACGAGCTCGCCTGGAAACCCCTTGCTCCTCACTTCCAGGAATGCCTTGGCGATGGCGCCGTAGTTCTTGCGCGGTTCGATTGTGCCGACGCAAAGAAAGTAAGGGCGCTCCAGCCCAAACCGTGCGCGCAGATAATCCCGCTCGCCGGGCACCGCGTCCACGCCGAAAGGTGGCCCAACCCCGGGGTAGGCGACTCGAATGCGCTCCTGAGGTACGCCAAGGAGCTCGAAGACATCCACGGCCGTGTTACGCGAATCTGCCAAGATTGCTGTGGCCCGCTGTGCTGACCTCCTCACGGCTCGGTTCAGGAACGCTGCCAGTCCCGGGTGCGCATACTGAGGGCAGCGCAGAAAAGAAAGGTCGTGGATGGTGACCACTCCATGGGCATGGCGAAGCGGTGGCAGCATGTAGTTTGGCCCATGAAAGACAGATACTGGGCCAGTGAAAAGCTCGATTGGCACGGGAAGACAAAGCCTTTGCCACAGGATCTCGCCAACGTGGCTGGAAAAGGGCAGCCTTACGATTCGATCGAGCGCTGGCCCCTGAGTCACTTGCGCAGGCGGGGGACCACCACTGTGCCACGTGAGCACTAGCGTGCGCTCTGGCAGTACTGCCTGTAGACCTCGCAGCAAGCCCGCTGTGTAGCGGCCTATGCCTGCCCTCTGAGTTGCTGCGCTGGCATCGAAACCGACCTTCATGCCACGCTCGTCACAACCCGCGGTAGGTCCAGAGGCGATTGCCGCCGAAATTCCAGAAAAGCGCGACCACCGTCGCGCATGCCTTAGCGAGGTTGTAGGCGAGCACGGCATGCCGCAGGCCAAACGCACTCGCAAGCAGCCCGATTTGGGAGTGCAGCAACCCTTTCGGGCCGAGCAGAAACTGATCGGCTGAGAGGAAAACTGCCTGGTTGATTCCCAGCCCGACCAGGTTAACGATGAAAAACTGCACAAGCTGGGAGCGCAAGGGCCGAACTCGGGATTCTGGGAAGGTCCAGAGCCTGTTCCAGACGAAATTGCTGAGAACGGCAGCCGTGAAGGAGCAGCAGTTAGCCCAGAACTTGGCGAAGCCAAGAGCGAGGATCAGGGCGTTGAGGACGGTGTAGTCGATGATCGCACCGAGCGTGCCCACGGCCGCGAACTTCAGAAAGCGAACCAACTCGCGCCTCTCGCGCCCGCCTTTCAACAACAGATCAAGCCGCATTGCTACCTGCTGCACGTGAGTGTGTCACCTCCGCTGGGCTTTGGGAAAGGATTCCCAAGATAAGCCCTAGAAGCAACTCTATACCCTGTACGTAGAGGCTGTCCGTCAGACTGTGAACGGCAAGGTAGGCAAGCGATCCCGCGGCTGCGACTGCCACAGCTCTCCTCTCGCCATGGGTACGCACCCCAAGATAGACAGCGCGCCCCAAGGCGCTCAGCATAAGGGCTATATAAGCGAAGAGTCCGATTAGCCCTGTCTCCGCGAGGACGTTGAGATACACGTTATGAGCGTGCCCCAGGGCTTGCTGCCATCTGGGAAGCGAGAAATCCGGGTAAGCAACCTCGTAGTTGCCGAGCCCGACGCCAAGCCAGGGCCGAGAGGCAAACATATACCAGGCAGATTGCCAGTGCGCAAGGCGCTCCACTAGAGCCCAGTTCTCGTCAGTAGGGACAACACGCGCGACGTTCAGCCCCGGCAGCTCAGAAAGGCCGCCGGAAAGCCGCTGGAGAACCAAGCTCTGCCTGAGCGGTGGCCCGAACAGCACAAAAGCGATTGCAGCCACTATGCCCAGAACAGTGAGCTTCGGCTTCCATATCAGGCCCATGAAAGCCAGAGCAACAGCTATAGCCAGCCAGGCGCCACGCGAGAAGCTTGCCACGATCCCGGCCAGCATGGCGGCGGCTGCTAGGCCGGCTGAGAGCCGCTCCCAGAGACCTGGCCCTCCAGATGCGAGTGCCCAGGCCAACGCAAACGGCAAGCAAAGCCCAAGGTGCCCGGCGAACGGGTTCGGCTGGAAGAAGGTTCCGTAGGCGCGCATGAACCTGCCCAGCACGCGGAACTCGTCCGGGCCGATCCCTAAGCCAAACTGCACCAGCCCGATGATAGCCTCCATTGCCCCGGCTGCGGCAATCGCAAGCATCACCGGCCGAGGGGAGCGGCCCTCCAGCAAAGCGGCCGCGCTCAGGTAGACGGCAGCCACTTCGAGCCATTTGCCAAGCTCCGCGGCGCCCGCCGGAAGCGACCGAGCCCAAAGCAGGCTTGCGGCCCCCACCCACAACCAGGCGAACAAGGCCCATCCCGCCGGCGCCACCCGCAGAAAGAGCGAACGCCTGCCTGCCCCCCAGAGCAGCCAGGTACCGAGCGTCAAGACTACAGCCACCTCTGGCCCACCAAGCTGGATGGCGCCCAAAGGCACCCCGGTGCGCCGCCCGATAAGGGGAGCCAGAGCCACGGCGATGAGGACAAGGTGCGGGCACAGGCACACGCCAATGGCACACGCGCCTGCAACCACGGCTGCCAAAGCCGGCCCCACTGGCATTAGGGCAAGCAGGAAGCTCAAGACGAGGACGGCAGAGAGCACCAAAGCTATCGCCACTGGCTCACAATCGCCCAAGCTTTGCCAGCCGCTGGCGAAAGTGCGCAACTGTCAGGCGCAGGCCCTCCTCGAGGCTGATGACCGGTTCCCACCCGAGGACCGTGCGGGCGCGCGTAATGTCGGGCCGGCGCATCTGAGGATCCTCTTTCGTCCTGTCATCTGCGGGATGGACAAAGCGTATCTGGCTCTTTGAACCGGCGACTTCGATGACCTTCTTCGCCAGCTCTAGCACCGTAATTTCCTCGGGGTTGCCGAGGTTGACTGGCCTGGTCTCCGAGGAAAGGAGCAGTCGGTACAGGCCTTCCACCATGTCCGAGACGTAGCAGAAGCTACGGGTGCGCTGCCCATCATCGTACACGGTCAGCGGCTCGCCAAGCAGGGCCTGGCGGA
>JAPWUW010000112.1 GCA_028275325.1 Anaerolineae bacterium
CCGGGCCTGGATTACCTGCGGCACTACCCCTACGAATGCGTGGAGCAGACCCTCAGCCGCTTCCTGCCCAATGTGCTGACAGCGCGTGCCCTGGAGAAGCTCGGCGTGGCGGACAAGCGACTCGCGCCAGGGCTTGCAGAGCAGGTGGCCGTTGGGCTGCAGCGGCTTTACAACTTCCAGCACGACGATGGCGGCTGGGGCTGGTGGTATGCCGACGGCAGCAACCCGCAGCTCAGCGCTTATGTGGTGCTTGGCCTGGCGATGGCCAGGGATGCCGGCTATACCGTCGATCAATACGTGCTCGACCGCGGCATCACGTTCCTGGCTGAGGCTCTGGCGGGCCACTGGTCGCCCCCAGGCGAAGAGAAGCTCACGGACGATGTGCGCGCCTACATGGCCTATGCGCTGGCCGTGGCTGGCCGGGGGGATCTGGGCACGACGATCTCCCTGTACGAGCGGCGTTCCGGGCTGAGCACGCGCGCCCGTGCCGAACTGCTGCTCTCGCTGCAAATCCTAAGCCCTGAAGATCCGCGCCTGCAAACCCTCCTTGAGGAGCTGCGGCGCGAAGCGGTGAGTTCTGCCACCACCGCACACTGGGAGGGCCGAGAGGACTTCCGGCTGATGACGACAGACGTCGTGACCACGGCGACCGTCGTGGCTGCGCTCTCGCGCACCGCGCCGGAGGACCCGCTCCTCCCGAGCGCCGTGCGCTGGCTCATGGCCGCTCGGCAGGCGGATCACTGGCGCAGCACGTACGAGACGGCCGTAACCATCATGGCGCTCACGGATTTCCTCATCGCCAGACAGGAGCTGCACCCCAGCTATAGCTGGCAGGCAACTCTCAACGGGCAAAACCTCGCCACCGGCACCTACACCGACGAGAACGTCACGGCTGTGGAGAGGGTCGAGGTGGAACTGGCGAGGCTGCTCGTTGGCCGGGCCAATGAGATTGCGCTCTCTCGCCGGGCGCACGACAGTCAGGACAAAGGCAGGCTCTACTACAGCCTGGCGCTCGAATATTACGTGCCGCCGGAGCAGGTGCGTGCGGTGGATGCCGGGATCGTCGTTGGGCGCCAGTACCGCAAGGGCCCGGAGGGCGAGCAGACGGTTCAGGCCGCTGTGGGAGATATGGTGCAGGTGAAGCTCACGATCGTCGCCCCGCAGGACCTATACTACGTGGTGGTGGAGGATCCCTTCCCCGCCGGGTGCGAGGGCGTCGATACCAGCCTGCGCACAACCACCGTCGTCGGTGTGGCGCCGGAAACCAGGCGAGTTGGCGAGCCCTGGGGCTGGTGGTGGTTCAGCCACAGCGAAATGCGCGACGACAAAGTGGTGCTCTTTGCCACTTACCTCCCTCGAGGCACTTACGAGTACACCTACTACGTGCGCGCCTCAACGCCCGGGCGCTATACGGCCCGGCCAGCGCGGGCGTATCAGATGTACTTCCCGGATGTCTACGGCACAAGCGAAGCCATGCCCTTCGAAGTCCTGAGCAAGTAGCCCCAAGCGAACTGGCGACTTTGAGGCCGGGCGGCCGTGGAGGTGCCCGGCCTCAGCGCTTGTGGAGGTGGCAGGCCGCGAAGTGCCCCGGTGCCAGCTCGACCAGGGCTGGCTCCTCCTCTCGGCAGACGGGCATAACGTAGGGGCAGCGTGTATGGAAGCGACAGCCAGAGGGAGGGTTCGCCGCCGTCGGCACATCCCCCTCAAGGATGGCGACCTGCCGCTTTTCCTCGACCTCCGGATCCGGTATTGGGACGGCCTCCCAGAGAGCCTGTGTGTAGGGGTGCAGCGCATGGTGCACCATCTCTTCGGTGGGGCCAATCTCGACGAGCTTGCCCAGGTACATGACGCCAATGCGGTCGCTGATGTGCTGCACCATTCTCAGGTCATGCGAGATGAAAAGATAGGTGAGCCCAAGCTGCTGCTGTAGCCTTTGCAAGAGGTTGATGATCTGCGCCTGGATTGAGACATCCAGGGAAGAGATAGGTTCATCGCAGACGATAAACGAGGGATTGAGGGCAAGAGCGCGCGCGATCCCGATGCGCTGCCTCTGCCCGCCAGAGAACTCGCTCGGGAAGCGGTTGATGAAGTACGGGTTGAGGCCAACGAGCTGCAAGAGCTCAATTGCCCTTTCCTGTGCCTGCTTTCCCCTGGCAATGCCGTGGACCACCATTGGCTCGATGAGCGCCCGGCCGATTGGCATGCGAGGGTTGAGCGAAGAATAGGGGTTCTGAAAGATGATCTGCATCTTCGTGCGCAGCCGGCGCAGCTGTTCGCCGCCAAGCTGAGTGAGATCCTGGCCGTCGAAGAACACCTTGCCAGAGGTCGGCCTCTCAAGCTGCAGCACCGTGCGGCCGAGCGTGCTCTTGCCACAACCGCTCTCTCCAACCCAGCCCAGTATCTCCCCCCTGCGCACCGCAAACGAAATGCCATCCACAGCCTTGACGTGCGCAATGCCCCTGCCCAACAGGCCACGCCGCAAGGGGAAGTACTTCTTGAGGTCCTCCACGCGCAGAATGTAGGCGCCGTTCGTGTCCATCTCAGCTTGCCACCTTAGGAGCAAGTGCTTCCACCGGCAGCCGCCCCAACCTGTGGCAGGCAGCCAAGTGCCCATCCCCGAGAGCCACAAGAGATGGCTCTTCCTGCAGGCATTCCTCGGCACAAAACTGACAGCGAGGCTGGAACGCACAGCCCGGTGGCAGCGAGATCATGTCCGGCGGCGCGCCTTCAATGTGCCGCAATGGCTGCCGTCGCCCAGTTCTCCCTCGCGGGACGCTTGCAAGCAGCCCCAGAGTGTAAGGGTGCTGAGGCCGGGAGAAGACTTCCTTGATCGGCCCTATCTCCACGATCCTGCCGGCATACATGACGCATATGCGCCGCGCCACCCTGGCCACAAGACCCAGGTCGTGCGTGATCCAGATCACCGCCATGCCAAGTTCACGCTGCAGCCGCTTGACCAGTTCCACAATCTGTGCCTGGATAGTCACGTCCAGTGCCGTTGTCGGTTCGTCGGCTATCAGCAGCCGCGGCTGGCAGGAGATGGCCATGGCGATCATCACGCGCTGGCGCATCCCCCCTGAGAACTGATGCGGGTAGTCCTTGTAACGCTCCGCAGGCGCGGGGACGCCCACCTGCGCCAGGACCTCGATCGCCCTGCGCCGGGCCTCGCGCCGGGATACACTCGAGTTCACCCAGATCGCTTCCGCCACCTGCTCTCCGATGGGCATCACGGGGTTGAGGGAGGTCATCGGGTCCTGAAAGATCATGGCGATCTTGCGGCCACGGATGCCGTAAAGCTCCTTGCGCTTCAGCGCGAGGAGATCCTGCCCCTCGAAGTAGGCGTGGCCCCCAGCGATCTCACCAGGCGGCTCCGGTATGAGGCGCAGGAGAGCGAGGGCGCTCACGCTCTTGCCGCAGCCACTTTCGCCCACTATCCCCAGTATGTCGCCCTCTTCGAGCTCGTAGGAGACGCCATTGACCGCGCGGACCAAGCCATCCTTGGTCCGAAAGTGCACACGTAGATCCTCAACCTGCAGCAACGGCACAGGCAGACCCTCCTCGTGCATCCCCGCCGCTTCTAGATGTTGACGTTCACGTCCATCGCCTCCCGCAGCCCATCCGCCAACCCCTGGAAGGCCAGAACCGAGAGCGTTATCATCGCGGAAGGAAAGACGAACATATGAGGCCAGTACATCCAGTAGTTGCCAGCATCAGCAAGCATTTGCCCCCAGCTCGGTTGCGGCGGCCGCACCCCCATGCCAAGAAAGCTCAGCCCCGCCTCAGCGAAGACGGCAGTGGGGATGCCGGAAGCGAAGGTCCACAGCAAAAGGGGGATCGCTTGCGGAAGGACGTGGTAGATGACGATGCGCCAGCCCGGAATCCCCAGTGCTCGCGCCGCCTCGACGTAATCGAGCTTGCGGATCGAGAAAGACAGCCCGCGCACCACCCGGCAGGAGTTCACCCAGCTTGTGATCGTGAGCGCCAAGATCAGGTTCTTCAGGCTGGGGGAAAGCACCATCACCATATAGAGCACGATAAGGTACCAGGGCAGCGCCGAGAAAAGCTCCACCAGCCTCGATACAGCCCAGTCCACGGCGCCACCCAGGTACCCGCCCAAAACGCCAAGGGTGGTGCCAATGGCCAGGCCCGCAAGCTGCGTCGCGAAGCCAACGATGAGCATAGGTCTGGCGGCGTACATGATCCTGGTGAGCATGTCCCTGCCCAGAATGTCCGTCCCCATGGGGTGGGACCAGCTTGGCCCTTGAAGCGCAATGCTCGGGTTGATCTTGTCGTACGTGTAGGGGGTGAGATAAGGCGCCGCGACGGCCACAAACGAGATGAACACCACATAGCCCAGCCCAAATAGGGCCAGCTTGTTGCGCCGGAACCGCCGCCACGCCCCAGCCAGGATCCCAGCATACCTTGGCTGCGCCTGCGCCACCGCCGGCGCAGCGGCAGATACCGCAGTGCTCATGCTGCCTTCTCCGCTATGCGCACCCGTGGATCAATGATCCCGTACAGTATGTCGGTGACAAGGTAGGTGCAGGCAATCAGCAGGGCCCAGAACATCGTGATGCCCAGCACCATCGGGTAATCCCGGTTCGTGCTGGACATGACAAAGTACTTTCCCAGCCCGGGCAAACCAAACACGCTTTCAATGAATATGGAACCGGTCATCATTCCTGGGAAGAGCGGCAGGAAATTGGTGATCATTGGGATAAGTGCATTGCGCAGAACGTGCCTTGTCATGACGCCGAGCTCGCGCACGCCCTTGGCGTACGCCGTGCGCACGTAGTCGCTGCCCATGGCCTCAAGCATGCACTGCCGGGTCCAGCGGGCAACGCCACCGCTCACAGGCAGCCCGTAGGCGATCACGGGCAGGACCAGGTGCCTGGGGCCACCCCAGCCCCCTGTGGGGAACCAGCCCAGCTTTGCGGCCAGGAAATACGCAAGCACAAAGCCCATCACGAAGCTGGGTATGGTGCCAATGAACACAGCATAGAGCGTAATGACGTTGTCCAGCCATGTGTTTGCTCGCGCAGCAGAGGCTATGCCGAGGGCAACGCCGAGTGCGATAGCCAGTGTGGCCGCAAGGCCGCCCACCAGGGCGCTATAAGGCAAGAGCCTGCCTATGAGCCGGGAAACTGTGATCTCCGGCATCGAGAAGGGGACGCCAAGATCCAGAGTGAGAGCATTGCGCAGCCAGACCAGGTACTGCTGCCAAAGAGGCTTATCGAGGCCGTACTTGGCCTTGAACGCCGCCACTTGCTGCGGGCTCTGCGGAATCTCCACGCCCTGCAACCACGGCCCCCCTGGAACTGTCCGCGAGAGCACAAACGTGAAAATCGAAAGCAAAAGCAGAGTGAGCGCTATGCCAAGAAACCTTCTCAGTATGTACGCAAGCAACTCCTACCCCTCAGCGGCAATGTGCTAAAGGGGGCGCAGGCTTGCCCCTGCGCCCCCATCGCCATCAGCGCAAGCCAGCGCGGCAGGCTGGGTCCGCCCAGTACATGCCTTCGTAAGCGTGCATGCAGCCAACGCCGCCACCGCCGTAGAACTGGTAGCCGTCCTTATTGGGCTGCACCGTCTCCCCCTTGAGGTTGCAGGGCCACAGCATGATGCCGAACGGGCTCTCGACAAAGTAGTAGGCGACGCTCAGCACCAGCCGCTTTTCCGCCTCCTGGAGCAGCGCAAAGCGCTTCTCAGGATCCATGATGGCATTGGCCTCGTCGTAGAAAGCCGTCCATTCTGGATCCTCATGGGGATGCCGGCCGCCGGTCCGGAAGATGTTGAGGAACGTCGCCGGGTCGTAATAGTCCAGCGAGTAGTTCACGAAGTAGATGGGCGCGTTCTTCTGCTTGAACGCTGTATCGGTGAAGGACTGGAAGTCCGAAGGACGCAGCTCCACCGTGATGCCGAGGTTTTCCTTCCAGCGCGCCTGGATCGCCTCGCAAAGGGCCATGCGCGAGGCATCCGGCTGGCGAATCCACATCTCGAACACCGGGAAGCCCTTGCCATCAGGGTAGCCGGCCTTGGCCAGGAGCTGCCTTGCAGCCTCAGGATCGTAGACGTTAGGATCCAGCTCCTTGAGCTGCTCCCCGATGTAGTTCGGGAAGCCCTTGGGGAGAATCCCCCACGCCGGCTCCGCAAAGCCCTGGAAGATCTCGCTCACGAGCGTCTCCTTATCGATGGCCTTGCAGAGCGCCAGGCGAACATCCGGGTTGTCGAGCGGCGGGAACTTCCCAGGAAGCGTGTTGAAGCCGATGTAGTCCGTATTCGTCGGCGGCTGCGGGTGAGACTCTGTGCGCAGGATCGGGTTGGCGTTCACCAGCGCCCGCTCCCCGGCAGGAGAGTTGGCGTCGATGCTGATGCGCTGGATGTCCCCAGCGATGTAGGCCGGCAACCCCTTGGGCAGGTTCTCTTCCCGTATCTCGACGATGTACGGCCTGCGGATCCCCTTGTAGTTCGGGTTGAGCTCCCACTTGTGGCCGACGCCGCGCTCGAACTTTGTCAGTATGAAGGGGCCGGAGGAAATGTACTTTTGCGGATCCAGTGCCCAGTTCTCCCCATACTGCTCGTAGGCGTGCTTGGGCGCCACCGCAAACCAGACGCCCAAAGCCGGCAGGTACGGGGTCGGCTTCTCCGTGTAGATGCGCAATGTGTAGTCATCGACAGCCTCAATGCCCAGCTCCTCCGGCGGCAGCTCGCCGTTGTATACCTTCACGGCATTCTTTATGTCGAAGTAAAACCAGCCGAAGTCGTAGCCTGAGGACATCGCCCGCCGCAGGGTGAAGACCCAGTCGTGCGCTGTGATCGGCTTGCCATCGCTGAAAACGAGCTCCTTGCGCAGCTTGAAATCCCAATAAAGCCCGTCCTCAGAGACCTGCCAGCTCTCACAGGCCACGGGGTAGACCTGCAGGTTTATATCCAGGCTGGTCAGGGGCTCAGTCCCACCGAAGTGCTCAAAGGCGCGGTTGTAAAGGGATTCCATGATGTGCCCGTATCCGCCGCCAACCTCGCCAATTGGTTCCAGCACATATTGTTTCTCAAGCGGAAGGGCATCTGCCGGCAGCGTGACGCCCAACGCGTTCGTAGGGCCAGTTGGGGGAGCTGGAGTGACCTCTACGACCTTCTCCACCTCCTTGGTGACAACCTTCTCAACTTCCTTGGTGACGACGACTTCGACGGTTTCCTTCACAACCTGCGGCGTTGCCGCCTGGGCACAGCCACCAATGACCGCACCAGCAGCAGCCATTCCGGTAAGTTGCAGGAACCGACGCCGGGCAACCTTCTTCCTGGCCATGTCTGCCTCCCTCCTGTGCTAGTTGGATAGCCTATCCTTTGGCCGTTGCGAGCCGCGGGCAAGCTGCCGCACGTTTCCCCGCTCACCTCCTTTCCGTGGCCTATATTGCTCGCCGCACAGCTTCTGTCGCCTCATATGAGCTATCGGCTCAGCATCAACATCTGTCAGGCCAGCTCAGCAGCCACTCGCTATACCTAATGGAACAAGAGACGTGGCGTACGGGAACACTCGGTAGCGAGAGCAAAGCCCCAGAAGTTGCCGATCGACAAGCTCTGCCAGGCGGGAGGGATCCCTGCGCTCGATAGCCTCGACGTAGGCAGCGTGAATCTCCACAGTATCGACTTGCCTGGCTTGCTCATCCAGTTCGATATGCCCTGTGTTGCCCAGGGTCCAGAAAGTGTTGAGAAGCGGAATGCCGATGGCGTGCAGCAGCGAATTGCCGCAGGAGCGCAGGAGCTCGTAGTGGAAGGCGCGGTGCTCCGAGGAATCGACGCCGGCCAACGGTGGCTTTTGCGAAAGCCTATCCAGCAGCCCCCACAGCCGCGAGATGGCACCGCTGTCGGCGCGGGCAATGCAAGCCTGCAATACTGCGAACTCAAGCATTGCCCTGGCCTCAATCACCTCCTTGAGCTCAAGCCTCTGTACCGGCACGAGGAAGGAGAGGAAATCCAGGAAATCCATCTCTTCCGGAGCGCGCACGAATATGCCCCGCCCATGGCGTATATCGACCATTCCCAGAGCCCTGGCTGCCTGAAACGCCTCTCGTACCACTACAGGGCTCACCCCAAGCATCTGCGCCCACTCCTGGTGCGATGGCAGCTTATCCCCAGGCTGGAGGTTTCTCTCGGCGATGTACTGTTGAATCGCCCGCAAGCACTCGCGGG
>JAPWUW010000113.1 GCA_028275325.1 Anaerolineae bacterium
CCACCCTCGACGCGAAAGTTATAGAGCCCCACCTGGCAATTGGCATCGAAGAATGCAAGCTCACCCATAGCTGCCCTCTACTCTTTCCCCTAATCGTAGCACGCCCGCAGGTGCACATGGTGCGCATCCACCGGCAGGTAGATGGCTTCATCTGCAGCCGAGAACGCGCGCCACTCACCGCCATTGAGCGTCACCCTTGTGATTGGTTTCTGCTGCGGGTGCCGCAGCCTCAGCACCGCCTGGCGCGGCGGGTTCCGCCGCGGGAGCTCAAGCTCTGCCTCGATGTAACCGTCGGCCACAAACGAGCGCAGCTCGTAGCTCATGGTGCCGAAGTACGTGAGCGCCCTTTCCACCTTGACGCCTTTGCCATGCTCAAGCCAGGCCCGGGGAATGGCTTTCCCGAGAATGAGGCTTTCCCCCCTCTCCTCCATGAGCATGAGCCGCAGGTAGTAACAGACATTGGCCTCATCTGAGGTCTTGAAGTGATCACCCACCCAATCGCGCAATGTCGGCAGCGCATGCTCACAGCACATGCACACATCGCGGAAGAAGGTGGAATGGAAGCCATTGAAGAAGGCCCGCAGAAACTGCTTGACGTCATCGCGGCGCAGGTAGACAGCAGGGTGAAGGAGCAGGTTCGATTGCTGGGAGAAGCCGCCCCAATCGAACCAGCGGCTCTCGTCGAAATCGGGCATCGTTCCCGGGTAGCCATACTCGCGCGAGAGGTACAGGTTATCCTCATAGTCATCGAGGATCCACTGTGCCGCCGGATCGTCGAGCGTGATCATCTCAGCCACAAGCAGCCCCATGCTCCCCTCGAGCACTTCCCGCAGCCAGCCGAAATCTCGCCCGCGCCGCTCCAGCCTTGGCGGGTAGTATGGCACCCAGGTGCCATCGCGCCGCTTCACCACCGGCGAGCGCGACCGCGCCTCATTGAAACCCTGCATGAGGTCGGCATAGAAGGCCTCAGCCTCCGCCTGCAGCCGCTGCGCCTCCGGATGCCCGATATCGGCCAGGGCCCACGCTATGGCGCGGAAGCCCCAGCAGGCGTAAGCGTTGGTGGAGAGCCAGTGCCAATAGTCCGTCACATCCTCAAGCGACCCAGCGGGCAGAAAACCGTAATCAATGGGCCGGCTGCCGTCGGGGTTCAACCGCATCGTCCGTTGCCGTTCCTGGATCACCCAGTCGCACGCGGCAACAAGCGCTGGAGCAACCCTTTCCAACCACTGCCTGTCCCTTGTGTACCGGTAGTGCTCAGCGAGGCCCCACATGGCCCAGCCCTGGCCCCGGTTGTAGCCGCCACACTCATAGCCGTTCGCCCCATACAGGACGCCAAAGTGGCTAGCGAAATCCCCTGGCAGGGGAACGCTCCCCTGGTAGTGCAGCAGCATCTCCAGGCACTGCTCGGCCTCTTCGGTGTAGCCGCGCCGGTCGAGCTCGCTCGTGCACATGATGCCCTCGTCGGGGAAGAGGCCGTAGTGAAAGCCGCCGCACCTTGGCACCCGGCGCCTGGAGCCCGGCTCCCGATCGTTCACGATGAGCATGTGCACGAGCTGCGCGCGGTGAAAGCGGTTCAGGTCCTCGTTTGGCGTCGTGATCTGCATTCCCTGCTGAACGCGCTTGCGCCAGTAGGTAGCTACCTTCTCACGCAGGTCGTCGTAAGAGGCGCTCTCCAGTGCTGCAAGCTCGTCCTGGCTCTCGAGCGTGATGAGCGGCACCTTGCAGATGATGCTGTGACACTCGCCTGGCCCCAGCGCCACCTCATAGGCGAGCGCACGGCCAAGCGGGCACAGCGTCCCGCGGCCGCGCGTGTCGATGAAAAGCCGCAGCCAGCGACCCGAGCTGCTGCTGCCATAGACAAAGCCGCCCTCTAGGCTCAGCTCCTCTCCTTCGGGCGCACCTTTGTGGGTCACCTCCACCTGCAGCCGCCCAGTTACCGCCCTATCGGAGGGGTTCAGCAAGCGCAGGCACACAAGTGCGAGCACAGCCTCGTCCCCCTCCTTTTCCTGCCCGTCAGCAATGTCCCTGAGCAGCCACGCGGCAAATGCCTCCTGCTCATATGCCACAGGCTGCCCTCGCCAGGTGGCACGCAAAATGGGCAGGTATCCCTCAAGGAGCTCCCGGCCCACCAGTTCCTCCTCCGCAGGCAGGCCAAAGCGCACGTGCAAGCTCTCCCCCTGCCAGCGCAGCCGCTCCGAATCCCGCCCCTTCACGCGGCGGATGAAGTTCTCCGGGATCTCCAAGCTACCATCGGGGTGCAGCTTGGCCTTCTGTCGGCCACCCTCGCAGCCCAGCACGAAGTAAATGTGCCGGCTCTTGCCTGGCTGCTCCCGTTGCACTCGCTCCCAGGTCTGCTCTGGCAGCTCCGC
The DNA here is from genome assembly GCA_028275325.1 of Anaerolineae bacterium. Lineage (GTDB taxonomy): Bacteria > Chloroflexota > Anaerolineae > DRVO01 > DRVO01 > JAPWUW01. The sequence goes on from JAPWUW010000113.1 coordinate 2,370, forward strand.
GACGTTGTCGTAAACCGTGCGCTGGAGGGAGGAGGACACTTCATCCCTCACCCTCTCCAGGCCAGGGAAGCTCTCGGCTAGCCCAACAGCAGCACCAACATGCGGCAGGTACACTTTCTCGCCCGCGAGCAGGTCTTTCATGGCCACAGAAAACGATTCCTGCTCCCGCAGCCGCACAGTGATGATCGTGTCATCGGCCGCACTGCCACAGGCAGCATAGCGCACCCGCGCCACGATGCCAGCAATGCTGCTCCCTGAGGAGCGCCACGAGCCATCTGGCTCCACCATGACATCCCCATGCCGCGGCCGCACTCCCAGAATGTAGCCATTGTAGGCTTCCAGGCGGCCGTCCCATCGCCGACTCCCACTTGCCAGCCCGCCCCATTCCAGCGCAACCTCGGCCTCCTGCCAGACGGAGCGGCTGTAAACGGCCACTGCCTCGATGTCCTGAGCCCGTGGGCCAGCAAGCCGGATCTTGAGCGTGCGCCGGAAGCGCGTCTCAGAGTGGTCCAGCCGCGGCATCCCCACCGACGCAACAAGCTCCTGCACAAATGGCGGGGCCTCGTTGAGCTGCTCTTGGGAAAGCGGCCCAAAGCGGTAAGTCCAGTTGAGCCCAGAGCCTTCCACCACTGCTGCTGCCGCCCGCCACTCACCCGTGATCCAGTCGTCCTGCGGCAGCCAGCCGCTACGCCCGCTGCCGATAACAGCTCCATCTGGAATGTGCACCGCAGGCCAGTTGCGTCCCCAGTACTGCAGCTGCGGCAGTTCCTCCAGCGGCACAGGCTGGCGGAAGGAAACAGCTATCGCGACCACATCGCGCGGGTCCTCCCACCACAGGCTGTACTCCTCCGCCCCGCGCACAACCCGCGCGGCAAACGGAGCAACATCGACGTTTTCTGCAATGTCCATCGCCATCCGCCGGCTCCTCCACTATGAACTAGATCTCACCGCAAGCAAGGCAAGGTCAGCCGCCCTTGCCCCGTGCAATTATTTCATGCCAGGCACCCGTACTTGCGCGCCGCCCTGATCATCGCCTCGACATTCTCTGGTGGCGTCCCAGGTGCGAGGGGGCTGCCGTTTGCCACCACGAATGGCCCCTCGCGGGCAGCGACGATTTGCTCCTGCACGGCCTGTTCCACCTCCTCTGGGGTTCCACGCAGCAGAAGCTCGGTGGTGTCGATGTTGCCAAAGAGGCACACCTTGCCCTGCAGCTGCCGCACTATTTGCACAACGTCGAAGGAGAAAGCCTTGCGGTTGTCCTCGATGAGAAGCGCCCGCACGCCGGATTCCCTGATCAGCGGGATCAGCGGCCTCACATCCCCGCAGAAATAGACCATGGGCACCATGCCCAACTGCGCCACCTGCTCAAAAAGCCAGCAGTCGCTCGGGTAGAGGAACTCCTCGTACATCCGCGGGGAAATGGTGTCGGCCCCGGCCACGTCCTCCGAGATGAGCCAGCCGTGCACACCGACGCTGGCAAAGGCCTTGGCCCACTCCAGCTCCTCGCGGTAGCGCTTCTGTACAAGCTTTTTCACCCCCTCTGGGTAATCGTAGAGGGCCATCAGGCTCTCGGCGTAGCGCTCCACGCCAAAGGGCAGAAGCCCAGGCGCGCCCACGTTGACGCAGATGAAAACGCTATCCCCATGGCGGCGCACGATCTCGGCAGCATGGTCCGTGTACCCTTCCGCCACAATCTGCTCGGCAGTGAGCCTAGAAGGGGATTCCAGCATGCGGTCGATGGCCTGCGGCACGGTCAGGCCCTCCCAGCGGCGGCGGGAAGCCTCCTTCTCAGAAGCAAGCGTCTGATCGGCAAGGATCTCGTCCCGGCTGCCATCCGGCGCAATGAGCCACATCCGCCCGTCCTCGCGCACCGCTCGAAACTCCCTGCTGGGGAAGCCGCGACGCATGCGGGGATAACCGCCACTCAGGTGAAACCAATCCGGCCGAAAGCGCTCGTAGAAGGCCTCGTAGATGGGCACCATGCTCTGCCCATCGCCCCAGCAATCCAGCATGTAGTCCTTGCCCGCAATCTCGAACTTGTAGTTGCCCCACCAGTGCGGGCAAACGGGCACACAATCCGGCTTGCCACCACGAAGCACGGCGTACATCCTTTCCTTCGAGTTCACCCTACACCTCACCTATCCTCTTTGTCTCTTGGCACGAGGCTGCAGCCGCTTCCAGCCATGGCCGCCCCCACGTACTGGGACCAGAGCTCGTAGCGAGCCCACCCACAGAGTGGCGGTTGCTGCGGTAGGCCATCGGGCCCAGCCGCCACAAGCGCCGGAACGCACCGGACGCCGAGCTGCTGCCGCAGCGTGCGGCCGCGGGGCGTCTCCACGTCCACCAGCTCCAGGTGCACGGCCCCACCGTACTCCACAGCAAGGCGGGCCATTGCCGGGCGCACGTACCGGCACTGGCTGCAACCGCTGCTGTAAAAGGCGTAAAACCACGGACAATTCCTCCCAGCCACTGTGGTGCCCCCATCCGGCGACGAGGAAGCGCAGCTAGCCAGCATTAGAGCCCCAATGGCCAAGGCCGCACCAACCCGCCTGGCCGCGCACCTGGCGTGCGGCACAAGCCATCACCCCTTTAGCCCCGTGGTGACAATGCCCTGCACGAAGTAGCGCTGCGCCGCAAAGAAAAGGATCACGCAAGGCAAAACGAACATCACGCTTGCCGCCATCTGCGGCGCAAGGTCCCCCCCACCGCGAAAGTTGCGCAGGTAATTGATCCCGAGCGCCAGCGTGAACTTGCGCGCGCTGTTGAGGTAGATCAATGGGCCCAAGAAGTCGTTCCAGTTCGCGGTGAAGGAAAAGATGGCCACAGTCGTGAGCGCCGGCTTGGAAAGCGGCATCAAAATCTGGAAGAGAATGCGCCATTCGTTGCAGCCATCCACCTTGGCGGCGTCATCCAGCTCCCGGTTCACTGTGAGGAAAAACTGGCGCAAAAGAAACACGGCGAATGGCGGCGCGAAGTAAGCCGGCACAATGAGCGGCAGGTACGTGTCCACCCAGCGCAAGAGGTTGAAGAGCACAAAGGTGGGTACCATAACCACCGGGTACGGGATCATCATCGTGGCCAGGACCAGGATGAAAAGAGCCTCCCGGCCTGGGAAGCGCAGGCGGGCAAAGGCGAAGGCGGCAACCGAAGAGGAAAGCAACTCCCCCACAATCACGCCGCCAGTGACAATCAGGCTGTTGCGCATGTACGTGAGGAAGGGAATTGTCTTGAAGACAAGTGGGTAATTGCTGAAGACCACCGGGTTCGGGATAAACTGCGGCGGGAAGCGAATCCCGGAGCCAATCGGCTTGAAAGAAGAGCTCACCATCCAGGCAAAAGGCAGGATGATGAAGCCGGCCATCGGCAGGATAGCCAGGTATACCAGAACCTTAACTAACGCGCGCCGCACAAGGAACAAACGCTGGCGTCGCCGCACCGACCTCGCCATCATCGCGCTCCTACCCTCCCTCGTAATGCACGCGCCGCTTGCTCACCTGCAGGGCAAGCAGCGTGCACGCGAGGATAATAACGAAGAGCACCCACGCCAGGGCCGAAGCATAGCCCATCTCGAACCAGTTGAAGGCATTCCGATAGAGGTAAAGCAGGTAAAACAGGGTCGCGTACGCAGGGCCGCCACCCGTCATGATGTAGGATTGCGTGAAGGTCTGGAAGCTGCCGATGATACTCATGATCGTGACGAAGAGAATGGCTGGGGATATCATGGGCATGGTGATCTTCCAGAAACGCTGCCAGGCGTTGGCCCCGTCTATCTGCGCCGCCTCGTGCAGGACAACTGGAACCCCCTGCAGCCCAGCGAGCAATATGATCATGTTGCCGCCGATGCCCCACAGGCTCATGAGCACAAAAGCCCATGGCGCCCACTGCGGCTTGCCCAGCCAATCCGGCCCGTGCACACCAACCAAGCTGAGAATGTAATTGAGAATGCCGAAGCGATAATTGAAAATCCAGGCGAACACGAGCGATACAGCCACTCCCGAGACCACTGAGGGCAGGTAGAAGATCGTGCGCAGGAACCGCGCCCCCCAGATCCTCTGGTTGAGCAACACCGCCACAAGAAGCGCCATGGCGATGCCGAGCGGCACGCTGACCACTGTGTACCGCACCGTCACGTAGAGCGACTTGTAAAACAACTCATCGCTCAGCATGCGCTGGTAGTTAGCAAGGCCCACCCACCTAGGCGGCTGCACGATCTTGTATTCGCTGAAGCTAAACCATATGGACGCAAGCATTGGCCCGAGCGTGAAAACCAGGAACCCCAGCACCCATGGCGAGAGCATGACGTAGCCCATCACCATCTCGCGCCGCCGCAAGCCCAGCCCCCGCCTGCGCAAGCCTGCCGCTTCACGCACCCTCACACCAGCAACCTGCACTGCCCCTCCTCGTCATGCCGGGGCACCTCCCTGGAGGTGCCCCGGCAATAGCTTCGCTCGAGCACTCAGATCAAGCCCGCGCCAGCTCCTCCTCCACCTTTGGGCAAGCGGCCTCGGCCGCCTCCTTGGCACTCTTCTCGCCGGCGAAGACGAGGTCGATCTCTGCCTGGAAGATCGTGCTGATCTTATCCCACTTCTCCCCAGCGCCTGGGTAGCGGATCTTCTTCGGATCGCCGAGTATATCCACCACACCCGCCCAGCCAAGCGCCTCCGTCTCGGGAGTGAGGAAGGTGTAGAGCATGCGTTTCACACCGGGGACAGCCTTCTGGATATCGTTGAAAGTGCTCATCATCTTCTCGTCCACAGCAAAATCGCGCACGTACTCCCAGGCCAGGTTTGGCTTCTTCGTCCCCGTCCAGATCCCCCAGCACCACTGATGCAGGTAGAAGGTGCGGTTGCCATTGTTGGCTTTGGGTGCCAGGCATGCACCCCAGTCCAGCCCCTGCTCGCGCGCCTGCTTGAGCGTCGCCAGGTCCCAGCAGTTGCCAAGGTACAGGGCCACAAGGTCCGTCTTGAACATGTTGACGGCACCCTGCATGGAGGCCTGCATCGAGGGCGATGGCGCCACTCGGTCCTTGACCACAAGGTCGGCCCAGTATTGGATGGCCTCATACGCTGGCGGCTCGGTCATGGTGCACTTGGTCTCATCTTCGTTGAAAACATCCCCACCATTGGACCAGATCCAGTACAGCCAGGGCACAAACCAAAGCTGAAAGGTGAGCCCATACTGAGAGGGCTCCTCGCCTTCCTTGCCCACCGTGAGTGCCAGCGCCGCTTCCCGCAGCTGATCCCAGATCCAATCGTTTGTCGGGTAGGCCACGCCAGCGGCATCCAGAAGCTTCTTGTTGTAGTAGATGGAGACAGGCCCCGGCATAACCCCAAAGATCAGCGCGTACATGTTGCCCTGCCAGGTGGCGCCAGGGAGCATGCCCTCCCAGAAATCGCTTTTCTTGAGAATAGGGTCTTTCTCCAAGAAGGGATCCAGGTTCATCAGGGCACCGTTCTTGGCGTAGGGCTGCACATAGCCTTCCCACATGTCGTAAACATCCGGCGCTGTCCCAGCCGCGATCACGGTCTGCAGCTTCTCAAAGTAGTTCTGCCCAGCGGGCAGGGATTCCAGGGTTACCTTCACGCCTTTTCGCGCCGCCGCAAAGCGCTGGTTGAACTCCTCCTTGGCCGCAAGCTCATCTGGGCCGGAGCAACAGACAAGCACGCGCAGCTCACCTTCCTCATAGGTCTTGGCAGGCTCGACGACAACCGTCTCCTTTACGACCTTTTCCACCTCTTGAGTGACGAC
>JAPWUW010000114.1 GCA_028275325.1 Anaerolineae bacterium
CCTGAAAGGATAGGCTCATGTTGCCCAGAGAAAGAATCCTCACCGCCTGCCGCCGGGGCCGGCCTGACCGGGTGCCCTACGTCTTTGCCCTGACACCCCCCTTGCAGCGCGTCTTCGAGCAGGAGACGGGCGCTGCAGATCCCGCGGATTACTTCGGGTTCGACGTTCGCTCCGTGAGCCTGCGGCCCACAAATAAGCGGACGGACTTTAGCTCCTATTACTCAGACCTGGAACTCCCTCCTGACACTGAGTTCGACGAGTGGGGGGTGGCTCATGTGAGGCCGCAAAGTAGCGACGAAACTACTGAACACTTCCGCCGCCGCCTTTCGCCCCTTCGCAATGCTACCAGCGTGGAGGATATAGAAGCCTTCCCTTTCCCAGACCTGGATGCCGACTACCGTTTCGAGGGCATGGCAGAGCAGGTGGCGGCGATCAAAGCACGCGGGCTGGCTGTACAGGGAGGTCTAGGCTTTTCCACCTTTGACTACTCCTGGCTGCTGCGCGGGATGGACCAGTTCCTGATCGACCTGATGGCCGCTCCGGAGCTGGCAGCAGCGCTCATGGACCGCATCGTAGGTATCCTGCGTGGAGTTGTGCGCCAGTATGTCCAGGCGGGCGTGGACATCATCATCTGGGGCGAGGATGTGGGCACAGAGAGGGCTATGATGATAAGCCCAGTCCTCTGGCGCCGTTGGATCAAGCCTCGTTTCCGCAGCATGATCAAGGTGGCAAAGGAGACCAACCCCGATGTGATCATCTGGTATCACAGCGATGGCAACATCGAACCCATTATTCCCGACCTCATCGAGATCGGGGTGGAGGTGCTGAACCCCGTGCAACCGGAAGCCATGAATCCAGCGAAGATCAAGCGCCTGTATGGCGAGCATCTTGCGATCTGGGGCACAGTGAGCGTGCAGCACACCATGCCCTGGGGCACTCCTGACGACGTTTGGGCCGAGGTAAAGGAGCGCATAGCAACAGTGGGGAAGGGTGGAGGTTTCGTCCTGGCCCCCTCGCACGTACTGGAACCAGAGGTGCCCTGGCGCAACGTCCTGGCCTTCGTGGAGGCAGCTCACGAGTACGGGCGTTACACCTAGTGCTCCTTTGCCTGTACTTGGAGGAGTGACCCTCCCCGTCCGGCCTCCCCCAAACTCGAGATAGGCGATGTTTTTACTTAGCATTTCCTAAGGCTCATCATTGTCAAAAAGAGGTGAGTGCCTTGACACCCAGACAGAGAGTGGAAGCAGCACTGCGGCGAGAGATGCCCGATGTGGTACCTTTCACCGTGTACGAGTGCATGCTCCCCAAGAGCGAAATGGAAAGGCAGCTGCGCAACCAGGGCCTCTGCATCGTGGAGCGGCGGAGTGTTTTCAAGGTCGTTTACAAAGAGGTAAAAGTGGAGCGCATCCACTACACTGACGAGGATGGGCAAGAAAGGATCCGCACTACCGTGCGCACCCCTGCGGGCACTCTCACCGCCGTGGATAGACCTGCGGGCTTCACCAGCTGGCACGAGAAACGCCTGTTCAGCTCACCGGATGACTACGAAGCTTTGGAGTGGATGATCCAGGATCGTCATTACGAGCCAAACTACGAGGAGTTTGCCGAGGCACAGGATCTTCTGGGAGGGGATGCGCTGGTACGGGCCAGTATTGGTTACTCCCCATTGCAGGAGATCATCTACAACCTCATGGGCTTGGAGCAGTTCGCCATCCAGTGGGCGGAGAACAGGGATCGCTTGATGCGGCTCTATCACCTGCTCACCGAAGACCGCCGCAAAATATATCAGGTGGTTGCAGAGTCTCCGGCCTTTGCCGTGAACTATTGCGGCAATGTGAGCCCGGAGGTGGTGGGGCGGGAACGGTTCGAGCGCCTGATCTTGCCCCACTATGACGAGGCAGCAGAGATCCTGCACGAGCGCGGCAAGCTCATAGGGGTGCACTTCGACGCCAACACCAGGCTTTTAGCCCCCGGCATTGCTCGCTCCAAAATAGACTACGTGGAGGCTTTCACCCCTTACCCCGACACTGACATGACGGTGGCTGAGGCCAGAGCTGCCTGGCCTGAGAAGGTGCTTTGGATCAACTTCCCTTCCTCAGTGCACCTGCAGAGCTTGGAAGCCATAGAGGACATGACCCGCCAGATCCTGCGCGAGGCAGCGCCCGGCAATGGCTTTCTGATCGGGATCACCGAGGACCCGCCTGCAGGCCGGTGGCAACAAAACTATCGCGCCATACTGCAGGTCTGCAATGCGGAGGGCCGCACGCCCATCCGCACTTGACCGTGGAGTTCACACAAAAAGAGCGCCTGCAAACACTTGTTCAGCACCAAGCAATAAGCAGCCGGTAAGGGCATGACAACGATCGGCGCGCTGCCCCAAGAACCCCAGAATGAGCTGTTGAGTGTCTGCAAGAAACTCGCATATCTCATTGGTGCTGGGAGGAACATGGAGCTTTTGCTGAGTACATTGTTGAGCTTGAGAGCCCAGAGAGCTCAGGCCGGCGCTTGTATTCTTGGACTGCACAAGGAGCGGGTGGTGACCCCAAAGTCAGTCAAGAGCATCCTCTTTCCTGGCTTGTCAGGGGTTGAGCCCTCCAGCTTGCCTTTCTCCCAGCTTTGCAGGTACAGCTGGAAGAGGGCTTGGTGCCGCACCTTTTTGACGGAAGGGCCGACCAGTTGGCCCCCTATGACCATCCGCACCTCGATCATAGGCCTGATGCCTGCAGCGGTTCTGAGCGCAAACTCGATTCCCGGCAGGAGGAAGAAAAAGACATGCCCCGCATAGTTCGCGTTGCTACAACAGCTTTTGGCTATTGCAATGACGAATCCGAAAGCCGCAAGCTAGCATTAGAGCTTGTCGACGCAGCAGGAAAAGCTGCCTGCGATATCGTGGTGCTTCCGGAGAACTTCTACCGCGACCAGAATGGCCAGATCCTTGAGCCCTCCAAAGTGCGCTCGATCCAGGAGCAGTTGCAAGGGCTTGCCCAGCGTTATGCTATGTACGTGGTAGCTGGCTTGCCTCACTGGGAGGACGGCTTGCTCTTCAACTGCGCTATCCTGTACGACAGAGCCGGCCAGGTCGGCGGCATTTACCGAAAAATACATCCCACCGAGGGCGAGATAGAGAGCGGCATCGCCCCAGGTTGGGAACTTCCCGTTTTCAACCTGGACTTCGGAAAAATTGGGATGCTCATCTGCTTTGACATTGGTTGGCCCCTTGAGTGGCGCCACCTCGCAGAGAAGGGGGCAGAGTTAGTCTTCTGGCTCTCCGCCTACGACGGCGGGTTCCCCCTTCAGGCCTACGCATGGGAGCATAAGTACTATGTTGTGTCGTCCGTGCGCTCGACGGAGGCGAAGTTCATCGACATTACCGGCGCGATCCTGGGTGGTACCAGTCGCTGGACAAGGCTGGCCATAGCCGAGCTAAACCTCGATAAGAAGCTTTTCCACATAGACCAAAACTGGGAAAAGCTTCTGGCTGCGCAGGCACACTACGGCCGTTCCATCCAGATCCGCGGCTTCTCAGAGGAAAACTTCTTCACTCTGGAGGCTCTAGATGACTCCGTCACAGTGGAGCAGATAGTGCGCGAATTCGGCCTTGAGCCCTACCAGGAATACCACTGCCGGGTGACGCAAATACAGGATAAGGTCCGCAAGAAAAACACCTGTGTTTTTGAGGAGCACAGTAACTAGCAACTTTCTGGCATATGTCCCTAGTGGCACATGGAACAAGTAATGACCCTAAGAGCAAGCGCTTTCCAGTTTTCGCAGCTGTCATCCAGCGGAGTAAGCTTGAGCCTCCTCACCGGCTGATAACCACAAAAACTGGAAAGCCTTGCAGTTCATAACACGCTCTAGAAACTGGGCACCCCCTATCCTGCCCTCTCAAGGGTAGGTTTTTGTGAGAGGGGGCAGGCCCTGAGATCGGGCGGCTTCCTGACCCTGAGTGCCAGGGCCGACAGAGGCTTGAACCTCTCACTGGCCAACAACCGTGAAAACCCGGAAGGGCCTCGTCATCCACGGCTTGACTGAGAATATGGCCGCAAAATATGCTTTTGGAAGGTGTTTCGCGAGGACTTAGATTTCTGGTTCCTCGCAGCAACTCTCTGTCTTGAAGATTTGGGGGGCGAGTTGGTTGAGGCGTTCTGGTCCCATTGCCCGTGCCAGAAGAGGCAAGGCCACCCAAGGATACAGAACGGCTGGCCGGGATCATTGTGAGGCTATGGGAAATGGGCGATTGTGGAGTGGATGGATGCCAAGATGAGAAGACAGGACGTTATGCAACGGTTGGCCGACCGGCGAGAGGAGCTCGCTAGATTTGGCGTCAGATCTTTAGCTCTATTTGGCTCCGTTGTCAGGGACCAAGCCCAGCCGACCAGCGACGTAGATATCCTGGTGGAGTTCGAAGGCCGGGCAACTTTCGATCGGTACATGGATCTCAAGTTCTACCTGGAGCAATTGCTTGGCTGCCAGGTGGACTTGGTTACGCGCAAAGCCCTCAAGCCACGCCTGCGCCCCTACGTGGAAGCTGAGGCGCTCTATGTCACGTGATGTCCGGCTTTACCTGGGCGACATCTGCGAATCATGTGAAAAGATCATGCGTTACTGCCAGGGCCTGAGCTTCGACCAGTTTGTGGCTGACGAGAAGACCTTTGATGCAGTCGTCCGTAATCTGGAGATCATTGGGGAGGCAGCCAAACACATTCCCGTCGAGGTACGAGAGCGCTACGCCGATGTGAAGTGGAACAAGATTGCTGGCCTGCGAGATATAGTTGTTCATGAGTACTTTGGGTTGGACGAAGATATCCTGTGGGATATAGTTCAAAATGAGGTTCCTGCCCTGCTGGATCAGATGCGGCGGATCATAGCGGCGGAAAGTGGTTAAGGTGTCGCCGATTAAAGGCATAGCCATGTTAATCAATCACCGGCGAAACTCATCATTCACAGAGCCACCCTCTCTCACGGCTATCTTTTCGCTGGAGAAGACGCGGGTCTGGGCCTGCGCCATCTGGGACTCGGTGCGAATGAGTATGTCAGCCGGGATTCCGAGCCTTGCCAGCCGCTCGCTGATGTCCAGGAACAGCCGGCGATGGGCCTCACGATCCAGTGCCCCCTGCACCACAATCAGCAGGTCCCAGTCGCTTTGCTGGCCTGCTTCTTAGCGAGCCCGGGAGCCAAAGAGGTAGATACGGGAGATTCCCACACCCAGGTCCCTGCCCGCCTCAGTGGCTGCTTGCTTGATTATTGACCCTCGTGCTGCAATAGTAACGACGTGTATATGTTTTGGGCCATGAGGACAAAAGGTAGCGCAGAGGCACTGGAGATGCGCCGGGTGATCGGCGTCGAGCTTTTGCAGGAAGGCAGCAGAGGAGTTCGTGAGGTCGGTCGCCTGCCTGGGGTTGCTCCTGCTACGGTTTCGCGCTGGAAGCGGGCGCTGGAGGCGGGAGGAGTGGAGGCCCTGCGAGCCAGGCCGCATCCGGGTCGCCTGCCCAAGCTGAGCGTTGAGCAGAAGAGGGAATTGGAGGGCATTCTGCTGAAAGGGGCTCAGGCGGCGGGGTTCCCGACGGACCTGTGGACCTTGGGGCGGGTGGCGCTGGTGATTGAGCGGGAGTTCGGGGTGAAATACCACCCGCGGTACGTCTGGCACATCCTCAAGGGGATGGGCTTCAGCGCCCAGAAGCCGGAGCGGCGGGCGCGGGAGAGGGATGAGGGAGCCATCGCCGCCTGGCGTGCCGAGAACTGGCCGAAGGTGAAAAAAGTCCCGCGACAACGGGTGGCCCATAGTGCTGATAGACGAGAGTGGGTACATGCTGCAACCGGTTGTGAGGCGCACCTGGGCGCCCAGAGGGAGGACACCTGTGCAGCGCAGTTGGGACCGGCACGACCGGTTGTCGGTGATCACGGGCATCACGGTGTCCCCGCAGAGGCAGCACCTGGGGCTGTGCTTTCGTATCCATGACCGGCACATCTCGTTTGAGCAGGTGGTTGAGTTCCTGAGCCTGCTGCGCCGGCAACTGCGGCGCAAGTTCATATTGGTGCTGGACAGGTACAGTGCCCATCGCAAGGCGGTGCGGCTGCTGCAGCAAGCCCATCTGGACTGGTTTGAAGTGGAGTGGCTGCCGGCATACGCTCCTGAGTTGAACCCAGTGGAGATGGTCTGGAACCACAGCAAGTACGGCGTCCTGGCCGACTTCCTCGCCGGGGACGCGGAGGATCTGCGCGAGGCAGTGACGGCATCGCTGGAGGGCACAACCCAGCAGCCGTCGTTGCTGCGCTCATTCTTCCGGTACGCTGCGCTACAATTGTGATCGTTCCTTTTACTGGATGAAGGTCAATAAGACCTAGCACCTCCGCTGCCCAGCTGGGATCTGAAAAGAGCAACGCCCGTAAGGGCATTAAGACTCAATAGTCTACGTCACAGTAATCATCGCAATCGAAATAGTCGGTCTGAAAAGAGCAACGCCCGTAAGGGCGTCAAGATCGAGTTGGTGAAGAGAACCGCACAACTGCATCCGAGCTCAAGCAGAGCCACATCAGCAATGCTATCGTCACCGTGCATTACGCGGATGGCGGGCGCGAGCAACTGGAACTTGTAAACCCCATCAACCTGGACAGTGGCCTTGGCCGCTTTGGTCCATACCATTACGGGTATGGTTGGCCCGTCTTGCTGGGGCGCAGGATAGAAAGCGATGACGCCGTTGCCTCGACGGCGCATGCTCCGCATGCCAAGGACACAAGCCGGCCCCCGCTGCCCGTCGGCTTCCTGGGCGTGGATGCCCACGCCGATGTGCTCTGCCTGCCGCTGGACAGCTCCCGCCCCTTGCGCCTATTCTCTATGGAGGTCCTCGCCAACGAGGTGGTTCTGGCGCTGCTTGGCCTTTCCTTGCTGCGCCTTTGTTAGCTCACATTGAGGGTGGGAAGGTGACCTCCAAGGAGAGGGTTCTGCGCAACTACACGTTCCAGCCTGTGGATCGGTTCACGATCGACTTCTGTGCCTGCTCCCTGGTATACGAGCGCCTGCGGGCCCATTACGGCGTGGCGGACGACCTGCAGCTCATGGAGAGGCTGCATGTGGACTTCCGCTACCCAAAGCCGCGTTGGGCCGGGCCGCCGCTGGTGGACGAGCAGGGCCGCCCCACGGACTACTTCGGCATCCCGCGTGGCGGGAGCGTCGGGGACTTCGGCTATGCCCTGGAGCACCCTTTGGCCAATGTGTCCTCGCTTGCGGAAATTGAGGCCTATCCCTGGCCGAGTCCTGAGATGTGGGACTACGAGCAGTACGCGCAGGCCTGCGCCAGCTTCGAGGAGTACGCCGTGCTTGGCGGCGTGTGGGGCTGGTTTTTCGAGGCGGCGGCGGAGCTTGTGGGCATGGAGCGCTGGTTCTGCCTGCTCTACGATGAGCCGCAGCTTGCCCACGCCATTCTGGGCAAGATCGTCGACTTCATGGTGGGCACCTCGGAGATGATGTTTGCCCGGGCGGGCAAGCACATAGACATCTGCTTCACAGGCGACGACTACGGCATCCAGAGCGGCCCCATGATGAGCATGCGCCTCTTCAACGAGTTCGTGCGGCCTTACCTGCAGCGCATCTACGACGTGGGCAGAAAGCACGGCAAGCTCATCATGCACCACTCCTGCGGGAGCGTGGCCGCGCTTATCCCCACCCTGATGGAAATGGGGCTGAACATTCTGGAGCCGGTGCAGGTGCGGGCGGCCGGCATGGACCCGAGGGAGCTTGCTGCAAAGTATGGCGGCAGGCTCTGCTTCCACGGCTCGATAGACACGCAGTGGACTCTGCCTTTCGGGACGCCTGAGGACGTGCGCCGGGAGGTGAAGGAGAGGGTGGAGACCTTCCGCCCCTATGGGGGCTTCACGATCGCGCCCTCGCAGCACCTGCTGCCGGAGATCCCCCTGGAGAACATCGTCGCCATGTACGACGCAGCCTGGGATTACGCCTGGCTCTGACGATGCTCCGGCCGGCTGCCAGGCCATCGGCCGACGCAACTTCGGGCAAGGATTGCGCTGGCAGCGCTCAGAGATTCATGTCGATCGCTCTCAGCTAAATCTTGAGCGCCCCAGCCGTGATTCCGCGCACGAAAG
>JAPWUW010000115.1 GCA_028275325.1 Anaerolineae bacterium
CCAGTCACAGCGCTTGTGCGCGAGCTTTATCGTGCTCTCGTTGCGCGCGGAGAGGGCAAGCTGGACCACTCAGCGATCATCCGCGTCATCGAAGAACTCTCTCAAGTGGAAGTCCGCGGTTCCAGCCCTGAGCCCGCCGGCGATGCCACAAACTGAGGCCAGCTCGCAAACGGCTGCGCGGTGTAGCTGCAGGCCTGCCCGAGCTCCATGGCCAGGAGCGCATCTTCCATCACCTGATCGCAGTACTTGGTGAAAACGCCGACGACAACCGCATCCTGTGGCTTGATGTTGGCAAAAGCGAAGGCAAAGGCCGCGCGCAGGGCCTCTCGATTCCTGGCAAGGCGGCTTGCAGCGAGGATTTTGAAAGCAAGGACCGGCTTGTTCACTTGCCGGATGATGCGGCACATTGCCCGCGGGTCCGCGGGATTGTACTCCTCTTCCTGGAACTGGCCCGAGGCAATGGCGCTGGGGCGAGGCTTCCTGGTCAAGTTGTAGAAGCAGGCCATGTAGAAATCCACTTCCCACCCGCGCTCCTCAGCGTAAGCGATAACCTCCGGAGCGTGCGTTCCCAGCCCAGCGAGAATCCCCTGGTCCCGGATGAAGAGCAGCGCATCGCGGACCTCGTCAATGCGCCCTTGTGCCCAGTATTCGTCCGTCTTGGAGCCATGATGGTAAATGCCGATCGGGCGCAGCCGCGCCGCCTGGCGAATGTTGGCTCGCACATCCGCCCTTTCGCTTGCCGTCTGGGCAACCCACTGCAAGCGCCCACCACTTTCCCAATAATCCACGAGCAGGCGCATGATGTGGTTGTCAGCCCTGGCCTGAACGGTGTTGATGCCCCACTTCTCGCAACGCCGCAAGGTCTCCAGAATCCGCCGGCCAGAATAGAAACGGCGCATCTCGTCGTCCGCCTCAGGGCTGAGGTGCGAGTTGCCACTGAAAGGATTGCCGCCTACTATGAGCCGCGAGATGCTGTGCTCGCCAAGCCTTACCTGCGGCATAAGGGATGCTATGTTGGCCACAGTAACCTTTCTCCAGCTGCAGTCTCTCTACAGGATGGCGCAGGCGGGCACCGGCTGTCAAAGGGTACCAAGGAGCAACGATGGCGGCAGAGCGCGACGAACTCGTTCAGGAGTTGCTGCAGAGACAGGGGACCCTTTGGGAACGGCTGCGCCGGGGCATAGAGGCCGTGCGCGCCGAGCAGCTTCGGGGCAGTGAACGCGCCGACTATTACTTCGAGCGCTGGCTGAGCCTTCTCACCGACTACGAACAGACGATCGACAAGCTCCGCGAGCTCGGTGTGGACGAGGCCCTCCTAAGGGGGCCAGCACAGCAGCGCCGAGCGGCCATACCAGGGGATGTTGAACCGTAGAGCAGGGCACGACACAAGCCTCAGCGAACTGGGTAGCCTCCTCCGGCGGACAAGGGAAGAGCAAGGCCTGCGGCTTGAGGACGTGGAAGCCCAGACGCGCATGCGCACTGCCCTGCTGCGCGCGCTCGAGGAGGGCGACCTTTCGCCCTTTGCCTCCAAGGCGCAGGCGCGGCTTTTCTGTGCCGCCTATGCCCGCTTCCTTGGCCTTGACGAAGCCCCGCTTCTGGCGCTCCTTCGCGCGCAGCACGGCACCCCGACCCAGGAAGTTCCCCGCCCAACAATTGCTGGGCGCCTGGCGGTGCCGCTTCTTTCCCGCCGGCGGCGCCGTATGCCCTCCTTGCTGCTGGTCGCAGCCCTGGGGCTCCTCACAATCGCGGTTTTGAGCCGCTTTGGCCTCCTCTCTGCGCTTTTTGCCTGGCTTCCATCCGCTCCACCTGAGCCAGCGGGCTCTCTTCCTCCAGCAGCGCGGCCAATTGCCTTGCAGGAACCGCCGACGCCCACATCCGCGGCCTTGCCACTGCCAACCCCAGCGCCCACACCGACGTTTACGCCCCACATCGCTCTGCGCCCGACTGCGACCCCCTTCCAAGGTCTCGTACTCCGTGTGCGCATAACCTCCACCGCGTGGCTGCGCGTTCTCACCGACGGAGAGGTGGCGTTCGAAGGCACGCTCCAGCCGGGGGAGGAGCGCGCCTGGCAAGCTTCCTCGGCATTGCTTTTGCGCACAGGCAATGCTGGAGGCACTGAAGCGAGCATCAACGGCCAAGCCCTCGGGCCACTCGGTAAGCCTGGCCAAGTCCTGGAACGCGAGTGGCGTTGGGAGGGCGGGAAGGCTGTGGAGGTGAAAGGCTGAATGGAACGGGAGCACAGCATGCAGAACGGACAACCATCGGCACTAGCTGCGGACAATGCTCGGCTGCGGTTTGGCACAGCCGGTGTACCAGCCAGCATCGAGGGGGCCTCGCACCTTGCCGGCCTGCAGGAAGTCGTGCGGCTCGGCCTTGAGGCCATGGAACTCGCCTTCGTACAGCAAGTGAAGGTCGATCCGCAAGAGATTGCCGCCATCAAGGGCCTTGCAGCTGCCCACAATATCGCCCTCAGCGCCCATGCTCCCTACTTTGTGAACCTGAACTCTGCCGACAGGCAAGTGGTCGGGGCCAGCCGGCAGCGCATTGTCAAGGCCGCTCAAGTTGCCGAGGCCTGCGGGGCTACGCGCGTCGTCTTCCACTGCGGGTGGCGCCACGACGCAACGGCTGATGAGGTCTACACTCGCGTACGGGATCAGCTGCTGCGCATCCAGGAGGAGTTGAGCAGAAAGAACGTGGCTATCACCCTCTGCCCCGAGACGACGGGAAAGGTGAAGCAGTTCGGGGACTTGAGCGAAGTGCTGAGGCTGTGTCAGGAGCTCCCGGGGGTTGAGCCCTGTGTGGATTTCGCGCATCTTTTCGCCCGGCACGGTGGTGCCTTTGGGCCGGACGAATTTGAGGCCACAGTGCAAAGCATCTCAAGGGCATTGGGCCCGGCCGCCCTGCTTCGCCTGCACATCCATGTGAGCGGGATTGAGTACGGGAGGGACGGGGAGATCAGGCATTTGCCCCTGCAACAATCCGCACTCGATTACAGCGCGCTCCTGGCTTGCCTCCTTTCCCACAACGTGACTGGTGTGGTAATATGTGAGAGCCCAACCAACGATACCGATGCGCTGCTCCTGCAGCAAGCTTACAGACAAGCTAAGGCCGCCAGGAAAGGTCAGGAGGTGAAGCCAGATGGCAACAACGGAAGAGGCCATTGCAATGCTGCAGCAGGATATGAGGGATGAGCACGGCGCGGTCATTCTCTACTTGCTGCACGCGTACTTCATGGGCGAGGGCGAGGAAGCAGCGGAGATAGAGCAGGTCGCGCGCGACGAGATGCGCCATTTCAAATGGCTCGCTCAGGCCATCACCCAGCTTGGCGGTGTGCCAACCCTGGATCGCACGGCAATGGAGGTGGGTGGAGAGGTCGCTGCTCAGTGGATGCGGCGGGACGTGCAGGCTGAGCAAGATGCCATTGCCCAGTATGAACGGCACCGAGATGCAATTGCGGATCCGCGCGTCAAGGCTCTATTGGAGCGAATTCTCACCGATGAGCGCGCACACCTGGGCACCTTTCAGTCGTTGCAGGCCAAGTTCAGCTCGCAAGGCGGCGGCCCAGGCTTGCCAGCGCCGGTTGACGAATCTGCGCACGCCAAGGCAGCGCCGATCTTGGACTACGGCACAACACATGAGTACACGGTGATTCTGCAGTACCTGTTCCATTCCTTCCTCACCCCAGATGCAGAAGTCAGCCGCGAGCTGGAGACAGTGGCCATCAACGAGATGCAGCACCTGGGGTGGCTTGCCGAGTTCGCAGCCAGCATAGGTCATAAGCCACTCATGGCACACGACCCCGTAGAACGGAAGGCGCGCACCTCGCAGATGCTGCAAGCCGACCTGGAGGCTGAACGAGCCGTCACGAGGCGGTACAACGACTACCTGGCGCAGCTCGCACAGGAGCCGAATCTCGCCGGGCTGGTCGAGGTCATCGAGAGGGCTCGCGACAACGAGCTCTTCCACTCGCACATCTTCGGGCTCATGCTCTCGCGCCTGGCAGAGGGAGAAAGGCCTCACCAGCGGCCTGGGGTCGGCCCCACCCAGCCGCTTTCCGAGGAGGACACAGCCGCCCGGCTCGACGGCCAAGGGGCAGGAGCTGCAAACCAAACCGCAAGTCCGAAGCAGACCTCAAGCCCACGGCCATCCTTCACAGTGGGCGGGCTTACGTCTTGAACTGAGCTATGGCACAACGTAAAGGCGCAAGTAGACTGATACCGAGGAGGTTTTAGGAATGGACCTGTACATGAGAGAAGCAGCCCCGCTTTCCGCCCAGGAATGGGAAGCCATCGACGAGGTTGTCGTGGCAACGGCACGCGCGAACTTGGTCGGCCGTCGCTTCATCCACCTGCACGGGCCAGTCGGCGCTGGAGTGGCAGCTGTCTGGGTTGAGAGGTTCTCCGGCATGACGGCTGCGACGAAGGAAATCGGCGCTCAAGGAGCGGGCGAGCCCGTGGCCGTCTCCACCCGCGTTCTCCTGCCGCTCGTCCACCTGTCCAAGGATTTCCGGCTCGATTTTCGCGATATAGAGGCGGCCCGTCATCTGGGCGGCATGCTGGATCCCGCTGCCGCTGGGGCAGCCGCAGCGATGCTAGCTCGAGCAGAGGATGAGCTCATCTTCTACGGCGCCGATGACAACCCCGGCCTGTTCACTGTTACGGGCCGGCAGTCCATCTCCAAAGGTGATGGATGGAGGGAGCCGGGATCTGCCTTGCAGACAATCGCACAAGCGCGCAGCCAGCTCGTGGAAGCTGGGGCCATGGGGCCTTACGCAGTCGTTCTCAGCCCGGACCTCTACGCGCAGTTGCTGCGCCCACTTGGTCAGGGCGGTCGGTTGGAGCTCGAGCTTGTCCAGGTGGTTGCTGATGCGGGCGTGTACCAGAGCCCCGTCCTCAAGCAGGGGCACGGTGCGGTCGTTTCGTGCGGCAGGGATGTCCTAGATATCGTGGTGGGCGAGGATGTGCGCACAGCCTACATTGGCACAGAGGGGATCAACCACCTGTTCCGCGTGCTCGAGGTCTTGGCCTTGCGCATTCGCAGGCCCGAAGGCATCTGCACTCTGGAGTGAGCCCGCAAAGGCCCTCACCAGGAGGTAAACGCAAAATGGCGGAAACACAAGCCGAAAAGCAGGCCGCCCTGGCGGCACTGGCATATGCCATAGCCAACGAGCAGGATGGTCACTATTACTACACCGTGGTGGCGGAGCACGTGAAAGACCCCAAGGGCCGTGCCATGTTCCGCGCCCTTGCCCGCGACGAGCTGGAGCACTACCGGATCCTGGCTGCCCAGTACCAGAGCGTTCAAAGCAACGGCAAGTGGCTGCCCCTTGAGCGGGCAAAAAGTGCACGAGTGCCGCAGATCGATGAGTTCGTGGTGCGCCTTGAGGACCTTGCGGGCGTGCCGCAAGAACGCCTTTTCCCTTCCCCACAAGTGGTTGTGCCGGCGCTTGATGCCGGAACCGGGGATATTGCGGCAATAGACCACGCCCTCAGTGCGGAAAAGCGGGGCTACGATATCTACCGGCGCGCGCGCGATAATGCCACCGACCCGCTTGCCAAGGAGGCCTACGCCGTGCTCATGAGCGAGGAGAGCCGCCATTTCGAGTGGCTCCAGCGCAGCCGGGATTACCTCGCCAACACCAGCACCTACTGGGACGATACAGAGCGGCCATTCTTCGAGGGCTAGGAAGGGGGCAGCCTGGGAGGTCCTTGCTGCCCTCAGGTAGGCCGTAAGCATCATTCGCTGCAAATGGAGCTGGCTAGAGCAGATGGCAACTTCGCTTGATTACAGCAATCCGGTCCATATCTTGCAGATGGCAAGAGAAAACGAGGTTCAGACCCTCGAATTCTACCTGCGCGTCCAGGAGCGCACTCGCTCCGAAAACGCTCGCCAGATGTACTCGTCTCTTGCCAGGGAAGAGGCGGCTCATGTCCGCCTGATTGAGCGGCAGATGGTGGCGCTCCAGGAATCCGGCGTCTGGGCGGATTGGCAGCTCGAGAGCCAGGCGGCAATAACACCCCGAATCGACCCGGCAGAGCTCCCGGCCAAGGTCCAAGAAGTGGAAGCCTCCGCCCAGCCAGGAGATAGCGAGCTGGAGGCGCTGGGCCAAGGGTTGCGTCTCGAGATGAACTCCTACACTTTCTATGCCGACGCTGCCAACAAATGCACCGCTCCCGAGGCCTGTGCCATGTTCAACATGCTGGCGCAGATGGAGCGCAGTCACTTCGAGTTACTGTACCTTGAGTACGAAAACCTGGCGCGCCACGGACCCTCGGGCACTACCTGATGCTGCCGCTGATTGGCCGATCGCGTGGCCACGCCAGCACTGAGCCCAAGTTTTTTGGTCGGGAGGCATCCTCATGCAAAGGGTAAACGAGTTCGAGTTGCCGTTCCGGCGGGGAACAAGCGGCGTCAAGTACCTCATGCGTGGACCGCGCATCGATTGGGGTGTGATCGTTTTGCAGCCGGGCGAGAGGCTTGGCGCTCATTATCACAACGAGGTGGAAGAGACGTTTTACGTTCTCAGAGGGCGCCCGCGCATCCGAGCTGGCGACACTGTCCACCAGGCATTCGTGGGCGACGTCTTCCGCATGGAGCCAAGGGAGGCGCACGATGTCCTGAACGATGCAGAGGAGGAAGCGAAGCTGGTTTTCATCAAGGCTCCCTTCCTGCCGGATGACAAAGTGGATGTGTGAGGCCAGGTCAGTTGTTCTTGGGTATAGATCTTGGCACGTCCAGCCTGCGCGCCGCCCTCGTCGATGAGCAGGGGCAGCTGCAAGGGCTGGGGGCAGCAGAATACCCCATCCTCTCCCAGAGGCCTGGTTTTGCCGAGCAGGATACGGAAAGCTGGTGGCTTGCGCTGAAGCTGGCAGTTGGCCAGGCCCTGCGCTCGGCACGGGCAATGCCGGAGGCGGTGAAGGCCATTGGCCTCTCCGGGCAAATGCACGGTACGGTCCTTGTCGGCGAAAGCGGGCTGCCTTTGGCGCGAGCAATCATCTGGGCAGATCAACGCAGCGCGGCCGAGGCAGAGGAGCTCAACAACACCCTCGGCTTTGCCATGCTGAGCGAGGTCGCTGGCAACCGCATCTCGCCTGGTTTCATGGCAGCCACTCTCCTGTGGCTGCGGCGGCACGAGCCCGGAATGCTGGAGCAGGCTCGCTACGCGCTCCTGCCCAAGGACTACCTGCGCCTTTGCTTGACTGGCGCCGCGGCCAGCGAACCCAGCGACGCAAGCAGCACTCTGCTCCTTGATATCCGCACGAGGCAGTGGTCCGCAGCCCTTGCCTGCGCGGTAGGGCTGCCCATCGAGAAACTGCCGCCTCTCCTGCCATCCCATGCTGAGGCTGGCCGCCTCCGATCTGAGGCTGCAGAAACACTTGGGCTAAGAGCAGGCGTGCCGGTTGTGGCCGGGGCGGCTGACCAGGCAGCGCAAGCTATGGGCAACGGCATCCTCTCCAGGGGAATCGCATCCTGTACCATTGGCACTGGCGGGCAGTTCCTGCAGCCTTCAGCCTCGCCGACACCAGACCCGCAGCTGCGGGTGCACTGCTTCTGCCATGCGCTGCCGGATCGGTGGTATGTCATGGCAGCAACACTTTCAGCTGGCCTATCCTTGCGCTGGTGGCGCGACGTGCTTGGCCTCCCGCCCGAAGGCGCCTATGAGCTCCTGTCGGAGGAGGCCGAAAAGGCCCCGCCCAGTGCCGAGGGCTTGCTGTTCCTGCCGTACTTGCTCGGGGAGCGCACACCGCATATGGATCCACTAGCCAGCGGCGCCCTGCTCGGGTTGACCATCAGGCACACCCGAGGCCACATCGCGCGTGCAATCATGGAAGGAGTCACCTTTTCCCTGCGCGAAGGGGCCGGGGTTATCGAAGCGCTCACAGGTCGGGCACCAGAAACGGTCGTCGCCTCGGGTGGCGCGGCTAAGAGCAAACTCTGGCTCCAACTGCAAGCAGACATCTTCAACCGACCCATCACCACCGTTGTCGGGCAGGAGCGCGCCGTGGTAGGGGCAGCGATGCTTGCTGCCAT
>JAPWUW010000116.1 GCA_028275325.1 Anaerolineae bacterium
TTGCCTCGGGCGGCGCCTCCTGCCGGGGAGGCTCCCGGCGCTCGTCCTGGCGTGCCTGTACACGTACGGCGGCTACCTCGGGCACAGCGCTCAGGCTGCCCCGCAAATTGCGGAAGCTGCGGCCTGGCTGCCCTGGGCCCTCTGCAGTGCCGCAGCGCTGCCGGCAACCGGGCGCCTCGTCAGCAGGCCGCTCTCAGTGGGCGCGCTTTCGCTGGGGATGGGCCTGCTCGCCGGCGATAGCCAGATAGCCCTCCTCTGCCTTTACCTGACTCTCGCGTACGGGCTCTTCCGGCAGCGCAGCAAGCGCTCTGCGGTGCAGCTTGGCCTCATGATCGCGCTGGGCCTGCTCGTGGCCGCGGGCAGGCTTTGGCCTCTGCTTGCAGCCATCCTCGGCTCTGCGCGCGCGGGGGGTGGGCAGCTCCTTGCCTCCGGCCTGCCCATGACCGCTTTCCCGGGCCTGTGGCTCGGCTGGGGAACGCAGGCAGGCATGCGGCTGTACTTCGGCATGATGGGGCTCGTCCTCATGGGGGCAGCGCTTTTCCTTGCCCCACTCCCGGACGTCTGGTTCTGGGCTGCCGTTTGTGCCACAGGCTTGCTCGGCTCCTTTGGCGGGGAGGCAATCGCGCACCCTCTCCTGTACCTGCTCCTGCCCGGGTGGCGCTTCTACGCCAGCCCGGAGGCGGCGCTGTTCCTTCTCAACGCGGGTGCCGCCGCGCTTGGCGGTTACGGCGCGGCCGCGCTGCTGCAGGCGCGCTGGTGCGCCCCAGCCCAGAGGGAAGCCTTTGCGCGCGGCGCTGTGGGCCTCGTGTGGGTCGGCGGCTTCGCCATAGGCGTCTTTTTCCTCGGTTTCCTCGCACAGGGCCTGCTCCCGCAGAGCGAGTTTGGCCCTCTCACCGGGGCGGCAATAGAGGCCACTCTCATGGCCTTCCTCTCGCTCCTCGTCTTGCGCTGGGCTGTGCACTTTCCAGCACCCGGCAGCCGCACTGCTGCTGCCGCCCTTGCCATTCTCCTATTTGACCTCTTCTGCGCCCATTACCAGCAGCCGCTGCCATCCTTCACTGGCTCCCAAGCGGCCGTGCTCTCATTCCTTGCCCAGAGCTCTGCCTCCGAGCAGGGCCGCATCTTCAACGAGTGGGCCCTTCCCGCTGCCTATGGGTCGCTCGTGGGCGCGGAGGACATCTGGGGGGAGGGAGGCTGGCCCTCGCGCAGGTTCGAGGAATTCGCGCGGGCCCTGCCGCCAGAGCGGCTCTACCGGTTCCTCGCCGTCCGGCACATTGTGAGCAGCTCGCCTCAGCCCCCACCCGGGGCAGAGCTCGTTTTTCAGGCGGGGGAGGGCCCGGGCGCAACGTACGTGTACCGCCTGCGGGAGCCGCCCCTGTGGGCATGGCTTGCCAACAAGGGCGTGGTTGCTCAGCCACAGCGCACGGTGGAGCTCCTGGCAGAGCTCTCCGAACCCTTCCCCCCGCAGACGGCCCTGCTGGAGGAGCCCCCGCCGGTCGTTCTGGGCGGGGAGGGAAACGGCCAGGCCCTGCAGCTCCTGGAGCGCAGGCCGGGCTCCCTGCGCCTGGCCGCCTACAGCAGCACGAGCTGCCTGCTCATCTTCAGCATGCCCTTTTACCCGGGCTGGCAAGCCACCGTGGATGGCGCGCGGGCACCCATCCTGCGCGCCGAGCACTCCCTCGTTGCCATTCCCCTGCCACCCGGCAGCCACGAGGTCTTGCTCGAGTTCTGCCCGCGCAGCTTCGGCTGGGGCCTCGCTCTCACCGCGCTTGGCCTGCTTGGGCTGGCCACCACTGCAGCCCTTGCAGGGTGAGCCGAAGCCTGGGCTCACTGCAGCCAGAGGGGGTAGGGCAGCCCCTGTTCTTGCAGAGAGCAGGCATAGAGGAAGCGATAGGTATCGTGCAAGTACAGGTGGCCAGCCGGCCGGTCGGGCAGGGCGCCGAGGAACCGCTCGGCAAGCTCGCCTGCATCTTTCTCCGTCAGCCCATGCTCGGCCTCATAGCGCAGGGAAATGGCAAGGTCGCAGCTGTCCTCTGCCCACATCTTCCTAATGCCAAACCGGGCCGGATCCCGATGTGCGGGGGCGTGCCTTTCCAAAAGAAACGACCCAAAGGCCGCCGAGTGAATGCAATCAGCATGCTCGTAGAGGAAATTCACCGTCTCCTGTGCCTCAGCCAGCCCCTCGCCCGGGAAGCCGAAAAAGAAGAAAATGTGGTTCCAGATGCCTGCGGCCGCGCTCTGGCGGAGAATGCGGCTGGCCACGCTGAGCTCGATGCCCTTGCGCATGCGCCGCAGCGTCCTTGCGCAGCCGGATTCGAGGCCAAAGAGCAGCATCCGGCAGCCTGCCTCCGCCAGAGCGCGCAAAAGCCCTTCCGTGAGGGCAGGCTCAAGCCGCGCGCAGCCCACCCAGCTGAACGGCCCGCCGCGCAGCTCCCGCGCCAGCCCCTCCAGCAGCTGCGGCGAGATGACCTCGTCGGCAAAGAAGAAGTAACGTGTGCCGTGCCTCCTCGCCAGCTCCTGCATTTGGGCGGCGATCTCCTCTGGCGGGAGCGCTCTGTACGGCGCTGCCAGCCCATAGCCGACGTTGCAGAAGGCGCAGCGCCCATGGTAACAGCCGCGGGAGCCGGCAATGGGCAGGACAAGGCGCGGCACAAGGTACTGCCGCAGTGGCAGGCCCCGGAAATCCGGCATTGGCCACCGGCGCGCTGGAGCCGACAGCGGCGAGATCGCCACCCGCCCGTTAGCCCGTCTCACGAGGCCGGGCACGGCCCCAAGCGAGCCCCTTCCCGCAAGGGCCTCAACGAGGCGCAGTAGTGGTTCCTCGCCTTCCCCAATGACGAGGCTGTCCACAAGCTCCCAGAGCCAGTCCAGCTGCGGGAGCTCCTCGCGCAACATCGTGACGTGCGGCCCGCCAAGGGTGATGTGCCCTTCGTAGCCAGCCTGCCGCAAGAGGCGGGCAAGGGTGAGCGCGGGAAGCAGCTGGCAAAGGCAGACGACACTGATGCCGACGAGGTCAGGTCCGAGCCGAAGCAGCCTCGGCACGAAGCGCTCCCGGCTCACCGCCAGGAAGGGGTTGCGCCGCCCGTCCGCAAGCTGGGCCCGCAGCGCGGCACTGCTCTCCAACGGCAGGGCGGGGACGTAGCCGCTGAGCTCAAGGTAAACTCCCTCGTAGGCGCTGGAGACAAAGGCCAGAGCCTGCAGGATGAGGTTGAGCGCGGCCAGGCCCTCTTCCACGGTGAAGAAGGCCTCGCCGCACACGACCGCTTTTGCCCGGGAGATCTTTGCAGAGAGCGCTTCCCCCTCAGCAACGACCTGCTCCCGCAGGAACTGCGGCAAGGCCCGGCGCCCCTGCAGCATATCCGCCGCGGCGCTCAGCCCCTGTGGGCAGAGGATCGCTTCCAGGAACTCGAGGTTGAGGTCGAGCTGCTCCACCTCGATGCCGTTCTCGCGCAGGCAGCCAGCAAGTGTGGGCAGGGCCAGATGCGGCATCGTCGGGGTCCAGCTCGGGGGGAAGACCAGCGCCACCTTCATAGCCCGCCCCTGTCGGCCCGGCCCAGATCACCCGCCTGCGCTCGACCAAGGTAGTGCAGAGCCCTTTTAGCGCGCGTACGGGTCGGCCGCATCGCGCAGGCCATCGCCCACGAAGTTGAAGGCAAGCACTGCTATGATCACGGCAAAGGCAGGGGTGAGCACCCAGGGGGCAAGGACAAGGGAGCGCAGGTTCTGGCACTCGCGCAGGAGCACGCCCCAACTGATCGCCGGCGCCCTCAACCCGAGGCCCAGAAAGCTGAGCCCCGTCTCGCTCAAGATCATCTCCGGAATGCTCAGGGTGAGCGAGGCGATGATATGGCTCAGGAAAGAGGGCACCAGGTGCCTGGTGATGATGCGCATCTCGCTTGAGCCGGCAAGGCGGGCCGCCATGGTGAAATCCTCCTCCCGCAGGGACATGAACTTGCTGCGCACCACGCGCGCGAGCCCAGTCCAGCCGATGAGCGAGAGGATAATGGTGATGCCAAAGTAAACGCGCACGATCGGCCAATCCGCGGGCAAAGCCGCGCTCAGCCCCATCCACAGTGGGATGGAGGGAATCGAGCGTATGAATTCGATGGCCCGCTGGATGATGTTATCCAGGAGCCCACCGTAGTAGCCCGAGATGCCGCCGAGAATGATGCCAAGAATCAGGCTGAGGAACACGCCCACCAGCCCAATCGAGAGCGAAATGCGGGCCCCATAGCAGACGCGCGAGAACAAATCCCGCCCCATGCGATCCGCCCCGAGCAGGAAGACCCCCTGCTCTTCCCTGGGCGCGTCGATGCCAAAGAGATGCCGATCCAGCGAGAAAAGGCCCCAGAGCCTGTAAGGCGAGCCCCGCACAAACAGCCGTATGGGGTATGCCGTCGTCGTGTCCTCAGTGTAGATAATGCGCATTGTCTCTGGGTCGCGCTGCCGCTGCAGCTTGTAGATAAAAGGCCACTGGAAGCGCCCCTGCGCATCCCTGATATGGATGCGCGTTGGCGGGCAGAGCTTATACTGCGTGAAGAACTGCTCGGGGTCGTAAGGGGCGACGAACTCGCAAAAGATTGCCACGAGGTAAAAGAGCCCCAGAACGCCAGCGCTCACCAGCGCCATCTTGTGCTTGCGGAAGCGCCACCACATGAGCTGCCACTGGGAGGCGACAAAAACGCGCTCCTCTTGCTCCCTGTAGGCCAGCTCCTCCGCCGCTCCAGCCACAGCCTGGGCCGTGTTCTCCCGCCTCTCGGCCACCTCTACGCCTCCAACCTGATGCGCGGATCCACCCAGGCCAGGATCACATCCGAAATGAGGGTGCCAATGACGGTGAGCGTGCTGAGAAGCAGTATGAAGCTGCCCGCCAGGTACATGTCCTGAGACATCAGTGCCCGCAGGAGCATGGGGCCCTCAGTCTGCAGGCTGAGCACAACGGCCACAAGCGTGCTGCCAGAGACAAGCGATGCCAGCGCCCAGCCCACCGTGCTGAAAAACGGGATGAGAGCCACCCTGGTGGGGTACTTGAGGACAAGCTTCGTCTCCTTCAGCCCCTTGGCGCGGGCCGTCACCACATAGGGCTTGTTCAGCTCGTCCAGAAGGTTTGCCCTCGTGGTGCGGATGATCCCGGCCGTGCTGCTCACCGCCAGCACCAGGATCGGGATCCAGATGTGCTTGAGCATGTCCACAAACTTGGCCCAGGACCATGGCGCCAACATGTATTGCTCCGAGAAGAGGCCGCCCACATTCAGCCCAAAGTACGCCATGGCCGCATACATCACTATGAGCGCCAGAAGAAAACCCGGCGTACCAACCCCGATGAAGCTCACGAGCGTCATCAGGTAATCCATAAAGGAGTACTGATGCGTGGCCGAGTAGATCCCCACGCTGATGCCCACAACCCAGCTGAAGATCATCGTGCTGAAGGAGAGGACAACCGTGAGGGCGATGCGCTCGAAGATGAGCTCCTTCACCGGCCGCTGCCACTCCATGGATTGGCCCCAGTCGTTGTGCAGCAGGATGCCCTTCACCCACTTCAGGTACTGAACGTATATCGGCTGCCCCAGGCCATAGCGCTCCCGCAGCGCCGCGAGCTCCGCCTCATCGATGGTATCCCCAGTGGTGCGAAGCTGCGCCGCATACGAAGTGAGGTAATCCCCGGGCGGCAGCTGAATTATGGCAAACGAGACCATAGAAATGAGGATGAGAGTTGGGATCATATAGAGGATACGCCTAAACACATAGCGGAGCATCTGGGCCCTCAGCTCTTATTATGACAGGTACCGGCCTTGCTGGCTCGGCCCTGGGCGCTTAGTGGCTCCGCCCAGGGCCGAGCGCCGCTTTCAACGCTCTCAGCCTGTATGCTTCTCCGGCTCCTCCCAGAAGTAGGTGGCCGTGCACAGAAGGTGCTCATCGCCTGTGGTGTCGTCGACGGGGTAACCCTCGAGGTAATTGCGGAACCCATTCTTGACGATGACAAGCTGTGGCAGCTCGCCCAGGTAGCCGATCATCGGCAACTCCTCGGCCCAGATATCGAGGATCTGCCGGAAGAGCTCGTTGCGCTTTTGCTCATCTGGCTCCATGGCCACCTTATCCCAGATCTCCCAGATCTTCCAGATGTAGTGGCCTTCCGGCGGCTGCTCGCCGTTGGCGTTCGTGGGGTCGTTTTTCCAGAGGCCCCAAGCGCAGGCCCAAGGCCGGTCCACCATGGTGCCAAGGAAGATCCAGGGGGCAACGATGGGCAAGACGGTGCGGTCCCCGCCCCACCAGGCGGCCTCAATGTCGTTGGCGTTGTAGTGCGCCTCGTAGAGCGAGCGCTCCACGCCCTTGTAGCTTGCCTGGATGCCGATATCCGCAAAGTACTTCACGACCATCTGCACGGCATCCTCGTCGGGCGTGCCGGGCTCTGCCGTCCCCTCTATGACAAAGCTGATGCGCTCCCCGCTGCCATCATTCCAGAGCCGGAACCCCTCTGCATCCCGCTCCTTGTAGCCCGCCTCATCGAGCAGCTGGTTGGCCATATCGGGGTCGTACTGGATGTAGGCGTTGGAAAGCCTCTCGTAGTACTGTGGCGATTTGGATAGGGGGCTGTATTGCCTTGGCACCGCCAGGCCATTGTAGACGAGCTCGTTGATCTCATCGCGGTTTACGGCCACAGAAAGGGCAATGCGCACCTCTCGCTTCTGGAAGAACTCCCGCAGCCTCTTGTTCTTCGTCGTCTGGTTTGGCTGAAGGCACACGTGGTTTGCCCAGATGCCGCGGAAGACCTTGTAGCCGCCCTTGGCCTCGTTCTCCTTGAAGAGGGTGTAGTCGCCAAGGCTCACATGCCTGGCCTGGAAGTCTATCTCGCCGTTCACGATCCAGAGGTTGAAAACCTCTGGGGATTCGAACAACCGGTGCGTAACCCTGTCGATGTAAGGCAGCTGGTTGCCCTCCGGATCCACTGCCCAGTAATACGGGTTGCGCTCCATGATAAACAGCTGCTCTGAGAGCGCGTTCTTGGAGACCCAAGCACCGTACTGCGGCAGGTCGGGGTTCATGTACCACCACTGCCGGTCAGTGAAGTACGTCGCCCAGCTGTCGAACCCTGCCTCCTTCACCTTGGCCAGAAGCGCATCCTTGTCGTCGGTGAGCTCGATGTGGAACTGCTTCAGGTAGTGGCCCGGCATGGCTGCCGGCAAGGCGCGCACCAGGTTGTAAGCGAAGAGCGGCTTAGGGTGAGCGAACTTGAAGACGATCGTGTGCGCATCCGGGAACTCCATCTCCATGGGGACAGCCGGGGAACCTGTGCTCCAGGTAGTGCCCGGCGCTGGGGTGAGGTCCGCGTTCTTGAAGACGTTCTCGTACCACCAGCGGTGGGATTCAGCATCCCAGATCTGCCCGTCTGACCAGCGCAGCCCCTTGCGCAGGTGGAAGGTCCAAACGGAAGCATCCTCGTTCGTCTCCCAGGATTCGGCGATGTTCGGCCGCACGGAAAGGTCCGCGTTGAACCATGTGAGGCCCATATCGCGCAGCTTCGTGGGACCCCAACGATCCGATACGCCCTTGAAGCCACGCCGCATCGTCCCGCCGTACTTGCCGATCATCTCCATCACCGGCGTCACGCACGGGTTGTCGGGCATGCGCTCGTCCACCGGCGGGAGCTTCCCGGCTTTGACAAGCTCAGCGAGCATGGGTGCTTCCTTGTACTTGGTCGGCGGCGCGGCAGGGGTTGGGGTAGCTTCTGCTGCAGCAGTAGGCACAGGCGTCGGCGTGGGCGGTGCCTCAGTGGGCGCTGCCGTCGGAGTTGCAGTGGGGGCTGGGGTCGCGGCGCGGCAGGCGCCTGCAGCCAGAGCGGCTGCACCAAAGGAAGCCAACTTGACGAACTCCCGTCTGGTCACCATGCCGTTTGCCATATCAATCCCTCCTCTTAGGGATGGGAATGAATCCCAACAGAAAAGACCGGCAC
>JAPWUW010000117.1 GCA_028275325.1 Anaerolineae bacterium
CGCGCAGCGGCTCACTCACCAGGCCCGCAGGCGAAGCCCGCCAAAGCCAAGCCCATGCCAGGCCACGCTGCGCGGCAGGCGCTGAAGCAACACGCGTTCGCTCTGCCGGCAGCGCCCACAGCCGGGAATGTGCCCTCCCGAGCGGGCGGGGCCAGCCTAAGCCTGCCCCTGGCTGGCCCCTGGGGCTACAGCCGCCGGTTTCTGCTGTGCTAAGGAGCCCGCAGCACAAGCGGCAGGTAGGCGCCCTCCACCGGCGGCTGCACGTACTCGGGCGCGCTTGCGGAGATGACTACGCCGCACCTGCCGCCGTTCACGTAGCTGCGTTCGATCTCCAGGGCGTTGCGGTCCACCAGCAACACGTTTTTCAGGCTCACCGTGGTGCCAGTGCTTGGCGTGTCCTTCAAGGCGCGGAAAAAGACGTACGCCACTTCTCCGCTGCCGCTCACGCCGGCATCGCGGGCCAGGCGGGTGGCAGCCACATGCAGGGCCTTGCCCGGCTGCACGCTCGGAGGCACAAGGTAAGCGCTTGCCCCATCAGATGAGAGCATCGGCCCCCTGGCCACCCTGATGAACTCCAGGTAGGTGCTGTTGTATTCCGTGTCGAACTGCCAGCCGTAGAGATCGGAAACGTCGGTCACGGCCACCGTCAGGTAAAAGCTCTGGCCCGTCCGCACAGTGATCTGCGGCTGCTGGGCGAAGCCGACGGTTGTCGTGGCAGCAGTGGCGCCGCTTGCGCTCACGAGCGAAAGGGCCGCCGCTACAAGAAGCACCATAACTAGCACCGCGTTCTTCCTCGCGCTCAGCATCCCTTCTTCCTCCCCCCAGCAGGCCTATGGCACCGGGAAGTCCACAAGCACGTAGTCGACGGTGACAGTCCCGTTCTTCAGGTTCAGGCGCAGCACCTGCTGGTCCAACCGCCAGCCCTGCAGGATGGGGCTGCCTGTCCACTCTCCATTCTGGTTCTTGCCCACCTTGTAGTACACCCACACCTCGGCATTGTCCCAGTCGTCAATCCGCGCGCCCTCGAAGTTGTAGGTGCGCGTTTCCTCCGCGAGGACATCCCGGAACCCGCGCACCGTCTTGAGCACCGTGCCGGAATCGGCATCGACCAGGCGCGCCTCGATCACCCGCAGCGCCGAGAGCACGCCCGAATCCTGCAGCACGCCAATCTCCACGCCAATGCCGTGGCCATCCACCTCGATCTTGCCGTGGCCGGAGACCATGTGCTGCTCGAAGGTCTTGGGCACAAGCCGCAACTGCACCTCCTGCAGGAAGCGAGGGCCGCTGCCGGTGTAGCGCGCCGTGATCTCGTACTCGTAACAGCCCCAGAGCACCCGCACGCGGTAGGAGGGCCAGAACTGGTCGATGAAGGCCTCGAAGAGCTTCCTTACACCCCAGCCGGCATCATCCGGCGCATCAGGCAGGAGGCCCGCTGAGCTCTCATCCTGCTCCCAGGTGGCGCGCCCACCGGCCTTGCTCACCGTGCTCATGCTCGGGTCGTAGGGGAGCTCCACATCCGCCACCGTCTCCATGCCCGCCGTGAGGCTCACGTTCTGGCTCACCGCCTGGTAGCCGCTCGCGCTCACCTGCAGCGTCCTGGTCACCGGCCCCGGGCCGCCGATATCCACCTCAAGGTCGTAGTAGCCGTTGCCGTCCGTCGTGGCGCTATCGCCGCCGGAGAGGGACACCACAGCGCCGGCAATCGGCGTGCCGTTGACGTTGGCCACCTGCCCGTGCAGGTAGGCGCTGGTGGTCGCGGCGAGGCTCGCATTCCAGGAGCTTGCCGCAAGCGAGGCCACCTGCGCCGTCGCTCTCGCCCTGGAGTAGCCGGCGGCGCTCACGCGCACGTCGTAGCTGCCAGGGATGAGCTGATTGAAGGAGTAGGAGCCGTCCGCGCCAGTGGTCGTCTGTAGATCCAGGCCCTGGCCCGTGGCGCGCACGACCGCCCCCGAGATGGCACCGCCGCCCTGCGCCATCACACTGCCGCCGAGCGCGCCCCAGCGGTCGGTGCGCAGGAGAACGGTGTTGCTCGGGTCGTACTCGATGCGGTAGGGGTCCGTGGGGTCGCGCCGGATGCGCACCGTGGCCGGGGCCGGGCTCCGGTAGCCGGCTGCACTCCAGCTCACGGTGTAGCTCGTCCAATCCGCGCCGATGGGCAGGTCCTTCCCGAGAATGGTGATCCGCTCCGCCACAGTAACATCCCGGCTGAGAGGGCCACTCAGGTGCGCTGTGCCGGCAACGACCGGCGCCCCCTCCCGCCCGAGCACCGTCTCCGTGTCGTCCTGGACGATTAGGAAGAGCCCCGCCGTCGTCGGCAGTGGCTGCAGCACCACCGGCGCGGAGACGACGTTGTTGTCCTCCGTGGTCTCAGCCACGACCCCCGCCGCGTCGGCGGTGAGCACGAGCCGGCCGTACTGCATCGTCTCGTAGCCCGCGGGCGGCTGCCCGAGGGAGAGCGTCACCTGCACCTGATGCGCCTTGTTGGTTCCCAGGGGCGGCAGGTCCACCTCGGCCTCGGCGGCCACCTGGTCCTGCCCCAGTAGGAGCGCCACCCGCGCCTTGGAGGCCGGCGCGGCCACCCAGCCGCCGTTGAAGAAGGTCGCCGTCACCTTCACCTGGCCGCCCCAGCGAACTACAAGCGGCTCCCACGAAAGGTGGGCGACGTCCACGCCCAGATCCGGCCGGCTGCGCTCGTAGGCAGCAGCGCTGAAGGACGTGCCCTGGTAGCAAAGCGCGCCATCGGGGCAGGGCGGGTAGCCATTGCCCATGCCGCGGTAGACGATGTGCAAGTCCCCCTCGCCATCCACCATAAGCTGCGGGTGGGCTGGGCCGCTGGGGTAGAGCACCTGGCGCGGCGCGCGCAGCTCGCTCCCCTGAGGGTCAAGCACGCCGTAGGTGAGTGGAGATGGATCCCTGCCGAAGTTTCCCCGCGCCACGAGGTGCACATTGCCGGCGCTATCCGTGGCAATATCGAGCAGGGGCCTGCCTATCGAGGTGTCGAACTGCCAGCCGGGCCAGACCCGCAGGTTGTCTATGGCCGAAGAGCCATCCCGGCCGACTTTCTCCAGGTACAGCCCGCGCCGGTCGCTCCCTGAGATGGCCGGCCAGAAGAACACGTAGGCATTGCCGGCACTATCGAGCGCCATGGCCGGCATGTGGGCGTCAGTGCCCGAGCCGGCCCAGCCCAGAGCCGCTATGGCTCGCTCCGGTATACCCGGCTGATCCCCGGCCGCCTGCCGCAAGTAGAGGAGCTGGGTATCATCTGCGCTCTCGCGCAGGATGTGCGGAGCGCCGTAGGCATCTACAGCTATCCTGATGTAGGTGGAAGCATCGTTCTTGGCCCCCTCGGTGCGCGCGGCCACCAAACCATCCGGGCTGAGCATGGCATATGTCTGGTAATAGGAGGGGCGGCGATAGGCGGCGTGGGCCCAGCCCCGGCTATCCATGGCCAGCGCCGGCCACTTGGAGACGTCGGTGTCCACCTTGGTCCTGGCAAGCACCAGGTAGCCCCAGCGGTCCACCCTGGCCTCGTAGAGCCCGTCACGGCCTTGCCAGATGAGGTGGGCATCGCCCGTGGCGGAGCAGGCGATGGCGGCGCCCTCGTAGCCCACGTAGGCCCCGCTATCCAGTTGCAGGTCGTCGACGAGCGTGTTGCCGTAGCGGTCAAGCCTGGTGTAGAGGATCCTGCCGCCAGACGTAGTGCCAGGCACCCCGCCTGTCTCAACCCAGGCCACGTGGATGCGGCCCTGGCCATCCTGGCAAGCATCGATCCACAAAGCGCTCCCAAAGCCCTCCACACCAAAAGTGTTGGAGATCGGCCGCGGCGCGTGGAAGTTGTGGCTGGAGCCGAAGCTCCTGCCGGCAATGGCGAGGTCCGCCACCGTCACCTCACGGTCCCTGTTCAGGTCGGCCTCGGGGTTCCAGTTGGGGCTGCCGCTCCACTCGCTCGCGCCGATGGCAGCCCCAATGGCCTGGAGATCGGCGAACCCAACGGAGCCATCGTAGGTCACATCGCCGAGCAGCGCTCGTGCTGGGACGGAGATGAGGCCAAACCACAGGACAACCGACAAAAGAAGGAGAGGCAACTTTTGCCATCTGCCAGCAGGCATCCTCGCACCCCCCAACACCAGGATAGGGCCCCTGCGCCTCGGCCCGGCCAGGGGCCAGCGAGAACTGCGCGCCGACGCACGCAACCTCTGCCAGCATTGTAGGCGCATGCTGCTAGCAGTCAACCCAGAAAACACCCCTGATACCGAAGCAACCCGGGGCGCAGGTGCGCTGCTCGACGGGCTCGGCTCTCCTGAGAGCGCACCTTGACGGCCGCGGCGCTCACCCAAGAGACATGCCCGTTACTACCAGCGCACTTTCGCTGCCAGAGTGCCGCTCAAGAGCTTCGGCTCTCCCACCCGCCCGCCCTGCGGCTTGGCTCCTCTTTATGGGGCGGGTGGGTGGGAATACCTCCTCAGCTGCAACAAAGACCGCCAACGTGCTTCGGTTCCAAGACATGCAGCAACAATAGGGCAACGAGCGCGGCCAGAAAACGGTATCAGGTTGCACCTGGGCTCTGCAAGCGAACCTTGGCGGCCGCCGCCTTTTCGCAAGAGCTGGCCATGCCGGTGCCAGCGCACGTCGGCTGCTCGTGTGGCGGCCGGGGAAAAGCCCCACCGGCCCGACCTCTTTGGTGCCAACGCACCGCGGCCGCAGGTGCGGCACCGGAGAGGCTTGTCTCTTACACCCGCCCGCCCTGCGGCTTGGACCGCCCTTGGGGGCGGGCGGGTGGGGCAGTCTCTCGAGTGCGACAATTGCCGCCAAGGTGCTCTGGCACCTCGAAGGCGGTGGGTGGGCGGGTGGGAGTAGCTCCTGAGCTGCGACAGTGGCGGCCAATGTGCTTTGGCACCGAGAGATGCGGCGACGATAGGGAAACTGTTGCGGCAAGCCAAACAATTTGAGCTGGTAACAGGGCTTGCCCGAGTGAGTTTTGGCAGCTAGCCTGCAGTCGTCAGTGGGAGCCCTGCCGGTGCCAACGCACCTGGGCAGCTGGCGTGTTGCTCGTGGAAAGCCCCCTTTGATAAGCAGCTTCCAAGGCCTACGAAGAGCCTGGGGGATGCGGCCAGCTCAGCCCGCCATCGATGACCACAATCACCCCCTTGGCGAGGGCTTCTTCCTCCACCCCGGGCAGCACCTCCTCGCCACCAACGGCGGCAAGCGCACGCCGGCCCAACCTGCCAAGATACCTTGCCCGCCTCAGCGCCCGCTCTAGGTCCCCTGCCCCAACTCCCCAGGAGACCTCCGCCACAAGGTAGACCTCCTCGCCGCTTGCGCGCAGCCTCCCTGTGGCCACAAGGTCCGAGGCAAGCACCTGCTCGTACTCATCAAAGCTCAAAAGCCCGCTCTCCAGCGCCGGCTCAAGCAACTGCGAGAGCTCCCCAGGGCTCAGCACCCGCAGCCCGGCAACGTGCCGGCCAAAGTAGGCAGGCGCCTTCTCCCGGAACTCCCGCTCCTTGTCGCGCCCCTTCAGCCGCCCAAGGTCCACCAGCATCCTCTCCTGCACCTGCGCCAGCTTGTCCACCCTCTCGGTCAGAGCATCAACCCTTGCGGTCAGGGCGTCGACCCTGGCCGTGAGCGCCTCGAGCCGCTCCTCGGTGCGGCGCTGCGCCTGCGCCAGCTCGTCCACCCTGGCCGCGAGCTGGTCGACCCGCTCAGTAAGAGCGTCAACCCTGGCCGTGAGGGCCTCGAGCCTCTCAGTCAGGGAGTCAACTCTCGCTGTCAGGGCCTCGAGCCGCTCCTCGGTGCGCCGCTGCGCCTGCGCCAGCTCGTCCACCCTCTCGGTCAGGGCGGCAAGCGCCTCCTCCAGGCGGGCAAACCTCCTCTCCGATTCCAGGCGGAAAGAAGCAAGCTCCTCCTCTAGCCTGGCAAACCTCCTCTCCGATTCCGCGCGGAAAGAGGCAAGCTGCTCCGGCAGGCGCAAAAGCTCCTCCGAGAGCACAAGCCGCCGTAGCTCGGCGCGCCACTGCGGGTGCTCCTCCAGGATGCGCACAAGATCGTGGAAGTCCTTTATGCCAAGGCTCATTTGCTCTTCCCTCAGCCACATTCTACCCAAAAGGCAGCAGCCAGACGAATCCAGAGGACAGCCCGGAGAAAATGGGCCCGGGTGCCAATACCTCCTGAGCTGCCACAATGGCAGCCAACGCGCTCTGGAGGCGACACAAACTTCACGATGGGCGCAGCGCGCGCCGCCAAGTTACAGCCCCATAGCACACGGGCCTCCACGCCAGCGCGCCCTGGCCGCAGCTGCGGCGTTCGAGCGGATTGTGTCTCCCACCCACCCGCCCTGCGGCTTGGCTCCTCTTTATGGAGGCGGGCGGGTGGGGCAGTTTCCCGAGCGCAACAAGGGCGGCCAACGTGCTTTGGCAGCAAGAGGGGCGGGCGGGTGGGCTAGTGTCTCGGGCGCAGCAGCGGCGGCCGACGTGCCTTGGCGCCGAGGGAGGTCCCAACGGCCAGCGCAACGCTTGCCGCCAAGGGACAACCCCGTAGCGGACGGATCTCTACTCCAACGGACCGTGGCCGCAGGTGCGCCGCCCGGCGGCAAGTCTCTCCCACCCGCCCGCCCTGCGGCTTGGCCCAGCTTGTGGGGGCGGGTGGGAATACCTCCTCAGCTGCAACAAAGACCGCCAACGTGCTTCGGTTCCAAGACATGCAGCAACAATAGGGCAACGAGTGCGGCCAGAAAACGGTATCAGGTTGCACCTGGGCGCTGCAAGCGAACCTTGGCAACTGCCGCCTTTTCGCAAGAGCTGGCCATGCCGGTGCCAGCGCACGTCGGCTGCTCGTGTGGCGGCCGGGGAAAAGCCCCACCGGCCCGACCTCTTTGGTGCCAACGCACCGCGGCCGCAGGTGCGGCACCGGAGAGGCTTGTCTCTTACACCCGCCCGCCCTGCGGCTTGGATCGCCCTTGGGGGCGGGCGGGTGGATAGCCTAGCCTAAGCTGTCAAGCAGCGCGTGGTAAGGCGCGTAGTCGAGAATGGGCCGTGGGTCGAAAGCGAGGTAGAGCTCGAGCCAGCCGTCCCGCCGCTTTCGCCCGGCGCGCGCGGCCACCAGGCCCTCGATCACCTGGCCCTGCGAGCGCCAGCGCCGGACGGCGCTCATGACCGCCTCCTCGACGGCCGGGGCCGCCACGATGGCTCGATTGGCACGGATGCGCACGTCCTGCCCCCACAGGAGCGCATCTTCGGGCGAAAGGTCGGCCCAGACGGCGTATTGCAGAAAGCTTCGCACCGGTTCCGCTCTGCCATACTCGGCCAGGATGGCATCCCCGACCTGTGGCCCGTCGTAGGCCCCTATGCGGTGCACGGCCTCATGGTCGATGTGTTCCCGGTAGCCGTTCGGGATGACAAGCCGGGTGATGCGCAGCTTGCGCAGCAGAGGAACAACGCGGGCGATTGTCCCCAGCCGCCCAGAATCGAGGTGCCAGCCAATGTAGGGCAGCACGCTGAAATCGCCGTAGTCGAGCCGAATGATGTGCTCCTCGTCCAAGCCCAGTTCGGCATAGGCGGAGCGCGTCTCCTGCGCCCGCGTGGCGACGATCGTTGCTGCCTCTTCTGGGTGGCTGTAACCGGCCCAGCCATCGCAGAAGATGCACACAAACCCTTGAGCGCCATTGGCCAGGGCGGCAAGGAGAAGGTACCCCGCCCCCAGGGCGGCATCGTCATCGTGCGGGGAAAAAATGGCGACCCGTTCGTCGCCAGCCTGCCACTGCGGGAAGAGCAATTCGATGCTGGTGCCGCCCTGCCGGCGGCGCAGGTCGTAGTAACGGAAATCCTCGGGCCTGAAAAGTGGCATCCCTCACCTCCGCAAGGAGCCAAAGTGCTCGCGCACGGCCAGGGCGATGGCGGCGATGTGCTCGGGGGTGCTGCCACAGCAGCCGCCGATAATGCGCACCCC
>JAPWUW010000118.1 GCA_028275325.1 Anaerolineae bacterium
GCTGAAGCACCCGTCGATCGACCTGCTCCGGCTCGCAGCCCAAGAAAGTCCCGGCCGCCTCCACAGCCCGCAGGCGCCCTGCTACCAGCCGATAGGCATGCCGACCTGTGACCGCTTCGATCCGCCTTACCCCGGCACCCACGCTGGCTTCAGAGATGATATGGAAAAAGCCAATTTGAGAAGTGCGCTCCACATGGGTACCGCCGCAGAGCTCCCGACTGAAGTACTCCCCCTCATCGCCAATCGAGACGACCCGGACCTGATCCCCGTACTTCTCCGTGAAAAGCGCTATTGCACCGCTCGCAATCGCCTCCTGGTACGGAAGCACTTCGCAGATAACCGGGTAGTCCGCGAGAATCGCCTCGTTTACCGACTGCTCCACCAGGCTCAGTTCTTCCTGCGTGAGCATGCCCGAATGCGTGAAGTCAAACCTCAGCTTCTCGGGTGTCACCAAAGACCCCGCCTGCTGCACGTGCTCGCCGAGAATGTAGCGCAGCTCACTGTGGAGCAGGTGAGTGGCGGTGTGGTTTCGGGCTAGATCCATGCGCCTCTCGTAATCGACCATCGCCCAGACCCGCTCGCCAACGCGCAGCGTGCCGCGCACCATCTTGCCGCGGTGCGCGATAAGCCCGGGGATCGGCTGCACGGCTTCGGTGACCTCCAGCGCAGCGATGGGCTCCTCGTCGAGGTCGTCCTCGCTCTCATAGATGGCGATCAGGCCCGTGTCGCACACCTGCCCGCCACTTTCCACATAGAACGGGCTTTCCTTGAGGATTACCTCTGCCTCCTCGCCCTCGCTTACAGCACTTACCTCCTGCCCATCTTTCAGTAGGGCAGCTATTTCCGTCTGCACATAGGTCGTCTCGAGGTGAAGCCTCTTTGTCCCCTCGCGCGGCAAGCGGCCACTGACCAGCAACCTTTCCCAAAGCTGCCGGTACCGATCAAGCTGGCTTGTACCGCTGGCTTGAGACTGCGCTGAACGCGCACGCTCTCGCTGCGCCTCCAAAGCACGCTTGAAACCCTCTTCGTCTACAGACAGCCCAAGCTCCGAGGCGACTTCCCTTGTAAGGTCAAGCGGGAATCCATAAGTGTCATGGAGCCGAAAAGCCTCTTCGCCCGAGATGACGCTTTCCCCGCGGTTGCGCATCGCTTCTGCCAGCTGCGCAAGCCGGTTGAGACCGCTCGTCAGCGTCTGCGCAAAGCGCTGCTCCTCCAGTTCAACCACCTCCCGCACCACAGCTGCACGCGCCCGCAGTTCGGTGTAGTGGTCCCCCATGATTTCAACCACCTTGTCCGTAACCTGGCCCAGGAAAGGCCTTTCGAGGCCAAGCAGGCGACCGTGTCTGCAGGCGCGCCGCAACAGCAGGCGCAACACGTATCCACGACCCTCGTTCGCCGGCACAACACCATCAGCAATCAGAAAGGCAACAGCCCGGGCATGGTCAGCTATGACGCGGTAAGAGACGATGTGAGCCTCTCTCTCCTGGGCCGTGTGCCCCGTCAATTCCTGCACGCGGTCCATCAAAGGCAAGAATAGATCTGTCTCGTAGTTCGTGGTGGCACCCTGAAGCACCGCTGCAATCCTCTCAAGGCCCATGCCGGTATCCACCCCTTTGGCCGGCAACTCGCTCAGCTGGCCATCCTCGCCCATGTTGTACTGCATGAAAACAAGGTTCCAGATCTCGAGCCACCGCCCACAATCGTTGTCCAGCCCAGGGGAGCAGTCGGGCCGCTGACAGGTGCAAGCCCGTTCACCGAGATCGTAAATCACTTCGGTGTTCGGACCACAGGGCCCTGTGTCGCCCATCATCCAGAAGTTAGTCTTCCGGCCGAGGCGGAAAATTCGCTCCGGGGAGACGCCAGCGACCTTCTGCCACAGCCTATTGCTCTCATCATCCTCGTGGAAGACGGTGAAGTACAGGCGAGCCGGATCCAACCCCAGCACGCCCGTCAGGTACTCCCAAGCAAAGCTGATTGCCTCAGCCTTGAAGTAGTCGCCGAAGCTGAAGTTGCCGAGCATCTCAAAAAAGGTATGGTGGCGGCCAGAAGGGCCCACGTTCTCCAAGTCATTATGCTTGCCACTCACACGGAGGCACTTTTGTGCTGTGGTAGCCCGCCTGTAGGGCCGGGATTCGATCCCCAGGAAAACCCCTTTGAACTGCACCATGCCGGCATTCGTGAAAAGCAAGGTCGGGTCGCCAACCGGCACGAGCGGCGAGCTTGGCACCACTGTGTGGCCCCGCTCCGCGAAGAAACGCAGGAAAGAGCGCCTGATCTCGGCGCTGCTCATAACCATCGACAAACACCTCGCGCAAAAACTTTGGCCGCGGCCGCTACAACAGTAGCCAGTCACCGCGCGCCAACTGCATTCTAGGGGAGTACAACCTGAGTGTCAAAGCAAGGGTGAAGCCTCGGCTGGCCCTAGGGCCGACGGAGGGGCTATAGTATAGAATTACACGCC
This sequence comes from Anaerolineae bacterium, assembly GCA_028275325.1. Taxonomy (GTDB): domain Bacteria; phylum Chloroflexota; class Anaerolineae; order DRVO01; family DRVO01; genus JAPWUW01. The sequence goes on from JAPWUW010000118.1 coordinate 2,462, forward strand.
AGTAGCCGAGGCATGGAGTTATGGAGCTTGAGGAAATCCTGACCCGCGGTGTGGCCGAAATCATCGATCGCGCTGAGCTCGAACGACGCCTGCGCTCCGGAGAGAAGCTGCGGCTAAAGCAAGGCTTCGATCCCAGCAGGCCGAACCTCCACATTGGCCATGCTGTTGGGCTTCGCAAGCTGCGACAGTTCCAGCAGCTCGGGCACACAGTCGTTCTGGTCGTCGGCGATTGGACGGCTCAAATTGGCGACCCGTCCGGCCGAGATGAAAGCCGCCAAATGCTCTCCCGTGAGGAAGTTCTTGCCAACGCGGAGACGTACATGCGGCAGTTCTTCAAGGTTGTGGACCGGGAGAGGACGGAGGTTCGTTGGCAGAGTGAGTGGTATGATTCCTTCACCCTGGCGGACGTTTTCAACCTTACTTGCCGGTTTACGCTCGGCCAGATGATGGCACATGAGACATTCAGGCGCCGCTATGAGGCGGGGCTGCCGCTCACGCTGATGGAGCTCATGTACCCCCTTTTGCAAGCATACGACTCGGTCGCCATCAGGGCAGATGTCGAGTTCGGCGGCACAGACCAGAAATTTAACAACCTCTGCGGGAGGGAACTCCAGGCTGCCTTTGGTCAGCGCCCTCAGGATGTCCTCCTCGTGCCCCTGCTGCCCGGCACCGATGGTCGCAAGATGAGCAAGACCTTCGGGAACACGATCGACCTCGAGGACCCTCCTGCCGAGATGTACGGCAAAGTTATGTCACTGCGGGATGACCTGCTCTTCGATTACTTCTGGCTCGTCACGGATGTGTCCGAGAGCGAGATAGAAGCCATGAAGCAAGCCCTGGCAGCTGGTGCCAACCCCAGGGACTACAAGATGCGCCTTGCAAGGGAGATAGTTGCCCAGTTCCACGGCCCAGCAGCAGCCCAGGAGGCCGAGGAACACTTTGTGCGCGTCTTCCAGCGCCGAGAGTTGCCAGCAGAGATCCCCACTGTCACCCTGGCGGGGCCGACCACGCTTGCTGACGCTCTGGTGGAGGCTGGTTTGGCCCGCAGCAAGAGCGAGGCACGGCGATTGATAGAGCAAGGAGGAGTTCAGATCGACGGCCAGAGAGCAACCAGCTGGGAGGAACTGATCGATCCCGCGCGCGAACCAGTCCTGCGCGTGGGGAGGCGGCGCTTCGCACGCGTGGTGCCCGCCCCAGCCTAGCGCGCTTGGCGCACCCTCTCGTAAGCGGCCAGGAGGTCTACAAGCTCCGCCTGCTGCTGCGCTTGTGTCTCCCGCAGCTCTCGCTCGCGCTTGGCTTGCATGCACCGGAAAATCTCCGCCTGTACCGCGGCCGGGCACAGCACCCACTCGAACGTCAGGTTGCCGACCTGCCCCGCCGTCTCTATGCGCACATGGCCACAGTTGAGGAGGTTGGCCAGGAGCCCTGGCACAACGATCGAAACGTTCTGGACGTTGTCGAGGCTGGCCTCTCGCTGCTCCAGCCGCAGCCCAAGCGGGGACATCTGCACTTCACAGAGCCGCTCCGAGGTCAGCACGTAAAGGTCATTGCGCCAGTTCTCCCAGTGCCACCACAGCCACCCGCAGAGCACAGTCGCCCCAACCCAGAAAGGCCATTCTGGCAACGCAGCAGGCCAGACCACCCCTCGTACTGCACACAGGCTGGTCAGAAGAGATGCTGGCAGGGCAATCGCCTTGGCCAAGACGATCCAGTGCTTGCGTAAGACAAGCGCATTGTCACGTCGCTCCCAAAGCGACGGAAACCAACCGCGCAGTCGTTCGGTGGCCAACCTCCCGATTCTGTCAAGCAAGGGCTGCCCTTCAGCGGCCGCCGGTGCCGGTGGCTGCTCCGGCGGCTGGCCTGCATGCCCATCGGCCTCGGCGCCAGCAAGCCCCAGCTGCCGGCGTAGCTCTCCTTCGAGCGCCCTCCGGCGGAGCGCTCGCTGCCGGGCAAGGTAGTCCTTCACCTGCGCGAAGATCTCTTCCTTCACCCGCTCCGGCTGTGGCACACAGCGCATCACCAGCTGCCCGGCTGCCCCGGCAGTCTGCACCTGCAGGTCACCGTAGCCGAAGACCGAGGCACACAGCCCGCTGCGAAACACTACAATGTCCTGGATCTTGTCCAGCGGGGCTTGCATCTGCAGCTGCCAGAAAGGCAAAAGCCGCCGGCTCCAGACCAGGCGGCAATCAGTGAGGATCAGTTCTTCTGCTCCCCACTCCGCGAGCCTCCACAAGCTCCACAAGAGCCCGGCGGCGGACAGCACCAGGCCGGGGACAAGCTGCTTGAGCCAAACGCAAGCCACTAGCCCCAGAATCGCGACGCCAATTGGCAAGGGCAACCTGCGCATGACGGCCCATACATGAGCGTGCCTGCGCAAGATGACCTGCTCCCCCTGTGCCAGCCACGGCAACCGGGAACGCAGCGAGCGAACAATGTCTGTGCGGACTCGCAGCGCCGAAGCCCGCACTGCGCCGCTCTCAACCAGTCGCCAGAAGGGCTCACGACGCAAGAGGAACAGGCGACACATGGTCGCCGCACGGATCGTGGTGTCGTGTTCCGCACCCAAGAAAAGGCTCGTCTCGCCTACGGCTGCACCCGGCCCCAACTCTTGCAGCACTTGGAGAGCACCGTCGTGGTCAATGCGTTCCACAACCAGGCGCCCCCGCAGCACCAGAGCTAGAAAATCGCCCTTCTCGCCCTGCTCCCAGAGAGCAGCGCCAGGGCGCAGTTCCAGCAGCTCGCCGCAGCGCGCTAGCCGCTGGAGCTCGGCTTCCCAAAGCAGGCCAAAGAGCGGCACCCTCCTGAGCATGGTGAGCAGCTTTGGGCCCGGCGCGACGGAACCGGCACCAATCTCTGGCTGAGAGTTCGATCCGTTCAAGTGACCTCCTCTAGGGCCCGCTTGAGGGATTGTGCGGCGCTGCGCGTCATGCCCGGCACTGAGGCCAGCTGCTCGACGCTGGCTGCGCGCATGGCCTCAATGCTGCCGAACTCCCGCAGCAAAGCGCGCCGCCTTTTGGGCCCAATCCCCGGAATCTCCTCCAGCACGGAATGCCGCGAGGAACGCGAGCGCAGCCGTCTGTGGTACCCTATCGCAAAACGATGAGCCTCGTCGCGAATGCGCTGCAAGAGCCGCAAAGCGGGCCTTGCACGCTCAAGCAGCAGCGGCTCGCTCCGGCCTGGCACGAAGAGGGATTCGTTCTCCTTAGCCAGGCCAATCGCCGGTATCGATTCAAGCCCAACAGCCCGCAGCACCTCCAGGGCCACGCCCAGGTGCCCCGCGCCGCCATCCACTACCACCAGATCCGGCTGGCAGGCGAAGGAGACGTCTTCTTGCTGTGGCTTGGCGAGCTCTGCGAAGCGCCGCTCGAGGACCTCCCTCATCATGGCATAGTCGTTTGCACCAAGCACAGTGCGAATGCGAAAGTGCCGGTAATCGCTCCGCTTGGGCACCCCTTTCACAAAGACAACCATGCTCCCCACCGGGTTTGTTCCCTGCGTGTTCGAGACATCGAAGCACTCGATCCGAGCGGGGATGGCGCTGAGCCCCAACACGGCGCGCAAATCCTCAAGGGCAGCCACCGCCCGGCCCTCATCAGCCTCCCACTCGGCGCGCAGGGCGGCCAATGTGGCCTCCGCATTCTCCATTGCCAAGGCGAGCAACTGCTTCTTCTCCCCACGGGCTGGCACGCGGATCTGCACCTTGCGGCCTCGCCTCTGCCTCAGCCACTGCTGTATCACCGGTGCCGATTCTGGCATCTCCGGCAGGATGACTTCTTCAGGGATGTGCCCAGCCTCGCTGTAGAATTGTTGCAGAAACGAGGCCAGAATGACCCGGCCATCTTCGTCGCTTGTGCCCTCAAGGACGAAATACTCTCGCCCGATCAGGTGCCCCTGCCGGATGAAGAAGACCTGCACGCACGCCGAACCATCCGCCCTTGCCATGGCAATGACGTCGTGATCTTGTAGCGTCTCGGAGACCACCCTCTGCCTCTCGACCACCTGCTCCACCGCCTGGATCTGGTCCCGCAGCGCTGCAGCCCTCTCGAACCGCAGTTCCTGTGCCGCCTGTTCCATTTGCTTGCGCAGCTGCGCGAGCACTTGAGCCCCTTTTCCTTCCAGGAACAAGCACAGCTGCGCTATCATTTCCCGGTACTCTTCTTTGGTGACGGCACCAACGCAAGGGCCGCAACAGCGGCCGATGTGATAGTAAAGGCAGGCACGCAGGTTCTTTCCATTGAGCGCATCGTTACAGGTGCGATACGGGAAAAGCCTCCTCAGGAGCTCAAGCGTCTCTCGCATCGCCCAAGAAGAAGTGTACGGGCCAAAATAGCGCGCACCATCCTGCTGCATGCGCCGCACAACGCGCACAGTGGGGTACTCCTCATTGAGGCCTACGCGTATGAATGGGTAGCGCTTTTCATCCTTCAGGCGGACGTTGTAGCGAGGACGGTACCTCTTGATGAGCGTGCACTCCAGAATCAACGCTTCCAGTTCCGACGCCGTAACGATAAAGTCCACATCGGCCACCTGCGCCACAAGCTGGCGCACCTTGGGAGTGTGGTGAGCCCCCGCCTGAAAGTACGAGCGCACGCGGCTGCGCAGGTTGACCGCCTTGCCCACATAGATCACCGTCCCCGCCTGGTCCTTCATAATGTAGACGCCTGGCTTTTCCGGCAGTTGCGCAACCCGCAAAAGTACAGCGCCCTCCTGCATCAACAACCCCTCAAACTACTCGCTTCAGCGCGACATAACTGCGCCCCGATTATAGCAGCCGGCGCCCCGAACCGCATCGCCGCGCCGATCCAGCCCACCAGAGCGATGAGTGCGGCGCGCTGCGGATCATGCTAGAATGGAGCGTGAATACCTTGTTGGGGTGACGCATGCAGCCGCTGTGGACACCGTGGAGAATGGCCTACTTGCGGCGTAGCCCTGCTGGGGGCCAGGAGGGGTGCATACTTTGCGGGAAGTACGCTGCCGGCGAAGACGAACAGAGCCTGATCGTCTACAGGAGCCAACATTCTTTTATCATGCTGAATTTATATCCTTACAACAATGGGCATGTCATGGTCGTCCCCACCAGGCACGTCGCCTCCCCAGAGCTTCTTTCTGAGGAAGAGCTGTTGGACCTCATGAGAGCCACAAACCTCAGCATTGCCGCCCTCAGGCGCATTGCCTCGCCAGATGGCTTCAATGTCGGCTACAATTTGGGCCGGGCAGCAGGGGCCGGGATAGAGGAGCACATGCACGTTCACGTTGTGCCGCGCTGGCAAGGCGATACCAACTTCATGCCCATACTGGCGCAGACGCGCGTGATCCCAGAGCTACTACCCCAAACGTGGCGCGCGATGCGGTCAGCGATCCATGATCTCATCGCATTTCAGGGAGGGAGCCCTTCGCGTGGTTGAAATGAGATCGCAGCAACCCTCGTGGCAACAAAGACTGCGCGCCCTT
>JAPWUW010000119.1 GCA_028275325.1 Anaerolineae bacterium
CTACGAGTGCAAGCGCGGCAACCTCCTGGACAAATATTACATCCGGCCGGGCCAGGATGGTGTCCTTTTCGAGGAAGACACTGCAGGCACAAACGGGCCTCTCATTTCCCCGTCCATGTACAGGGAGTTCTGTTTCCCGGCCTTAAAGGAGCGCACGCGCAACGTGCTCTCATACGGCAAGCAAGTCCTGCTGCACGCGTGTGGGGACAATCGCCCGCTCCTAGATATGTTCATCGAAGCAGGCATCCAGTGCTACCAGTCCTTGCAGACCAATGCCGGAATGGACCTGCCCACCTTGCAGGAGCGCTGGGGTCATGCGCTCTGCTTCTGGGGAGGTGTGCCCACGGAGCTACTCATAGACGGCACGCCGGAAGAGGTGCGTGCTGCCGTGAGGGACGTCATGCTGCGGGCAGGCCAGCGGGGACCTTTCATTCTCGGGCCGAGCCACTCCATTGCCAAGGGTACCAAGTACGCAAACTTCATGGCCATGCTGGACGAATTCGATCGGTGGCGCGGCAGGTGCCTCTCCTGAGTGGGCCCTGCCCCTCAGAGGCCATTGATCGCGTTATAGGTGAGCCGATCCGGCAACTTGCTTCCTGCCGCAACCTCCTCGATCGGGGCAAGCCCAAAGGCGCCCCCGCGCCACACCGTCACCGCACCGCCCTGCCCGGAAGCAAGCGAGTCCACCGCGAGGGCAGCGAAACGGGCTGCAAGCCATCGATCGAAAAAACTGGGCGGTCCGCCCCTTTGCGCATGCCCGATGCTTGTCAGCCGCACCCGGTGCCCTGCAATCCGGGCCATGTACTCGCCCATCGCCTTCACGTCGCCAGCGCCCTCGCTTGCCACGGCCAGCGCGTAACCGCGGGCGGCCACTGCCCGACGCATACGCTGAGCGGCATAGTCCAGGTCGAGCGCGTACTCCGGCAAGAGCACGAGGTCGGCATGGATTGCCTCAGCCACAGCTAGGGCGATATGCCCTGTATTGCCCCCCAGCGTTTCCAGCACGAACATGCGCCCCGGCAGCGATTGGGCCGTATCTAGGATCCGATCCGCAAGCGAAATGGCGAGGTTGCACGCCGTGTCGAAACCTACGGTGCGATCCGTGCCTGGAACGTCATTGTCGATCGAGCACGGGATGGCCACACACGGAACCCCCATCTCCACGAGAGCTCTCGCCCCATAGCGGATGCTTCCGTCCCCGCCCAAGAGCACAATTCCCTGCAGCTGCTTGGCCTGGATTGCTTCCAGCAGCTGCCCCCGCCCCTGCGCTGATGCTACAATGCGGTCACGCGAGGTCCCAAGCCAAGAACCACCTCTGCTCGCCAAGCCAGGCACATCCTCTGGGAGCAAGGGCCGCATCTGGCCGCTCGCCAGGCCTGCAAACCCACCCTGAACCCCCCACAGTTCGACGCCGGAGGCCGCCGCTCGTCTGGCTGCCGCCTCGATGGCGGCGTTAACCCCGGGCGCATCCCCCCCGCTGACGAGAAGCCCCAGGCGCCTGCAACTGTTCATTCCAGGCTCACCGGCTGGCCCGTAGCAGCGGAGCGCCACGCTGCTTCCGTGAACTCGGCCACTCGCAGCCCACACTCCGCCGGCGCCTCGACCTGTTCCAGCCCCAATATGGCGCGCACAAAGTTGAGATCCGGGTTGCTCTCGCAGGGCGGAAGAGGAGGAATGACCGGGTTTGTATCCACGTTCTGCCACTGCAGGCCGCCGGTCCGGTCGTACAACAACGCCCCCGCCGAGCCCCAAACGCCGAAGAACTCCCAGAACGGCGTCGGCGCCCCACCCATGATGGCGAGCGTCCCTATCGCCCCCTCGCGGAAGCGCACCGCAATGGCGCTATCGATATCCACCTGCGCATCGTAGTTGTTGATCTGGGCATAGACCTTGGACGGATGCAAGCCGGTGCACCAGAGCATAATATCCACGAAATGGCTGCCGGAGTCGTTGAGCTGCCCGCCGCAGGAAATCGCCGGATCCTGACGCCAGGTGCCACGCGTGCCCCGCAACCAGTCCTGGCTCAGGATGATCGAGACCATCTGAAGGCGCCCCAGCTCGCCACCCAAGACCTTCTCGCGGATGAACCGATATGTCGCCTCGTAGTGGCGCTGGTACGACACCATCAGCACCTTGCCGACCTCATCCCTTTTCGCGATCACCTGGCGGGCCTCCGCCGCCGTCGGCGTCATCGGTTTCTCGCACAGCACATGCTTACCGGCCTCCAGCGCGTCAAGTATCTGCTGCGTGTGAAAACAATGCGGCGAGTGGATCTCAACCGCGTCCAAGCTCACTGCCTCGAGCATTTGCCGGTGATCCGAAAAGGCCGGCACCTCAGCAAGCTCAGGGCACTCCGCGCGGATCCGATGTATGCTCTCCGCGCTGGGGTCGGCCAAGGCCACCACCTCCGCCAGCCCAGTCGCGTGCAGGCGCCGTGCATGCCCCACTGCAATGCCGCCGGCCCCAATGAACCCGATTCTCAGCTTCTGCGCCATGCCGTCACCTCTGACAATGAAAGCTAAGTTGGCAGACCGCCGCCGTTTATGCCCTCAAGTTCCTCCCGTGTCAACCCCGGAACGCCAGGCTCACGCATAGACCCCGTAGACGCGCAGGGCGCGCAGCATGGCCGCGTAATTCTCCGGCCGCACCCGCGAGTGGATCGAATTGCTGGAGCAGAGAATGTACCGTCCGCCGGGCATGAGTTCCTCCAGCCGGCGCCGCACCTCCTGCTCCACCCTCTCCGGTGGCCAGTCGCTCAGCACCTCGCCGCAGTCTATACCGCCGCAAACGGTCAATCTGCCCGCATATCGCGCCTTCACAGCAGCGATATCCATCCCTGCAGCCGCATCTAATGGGTGCAAGCCATCGATGCCAGTCTCCACGATCATGTCCAGAAGCGGCCCGATCTGCCCGCAAGTGTGCTTGATCACGCGCAGGCCCAACGCCTTTGCCGTCTGCACAACTTGCCGCAAACCAGGCAGGAAGTATCGCTCGAAGTGCCTCGGGCTCATGAGCGGGCCAGTGGTGGCTGCATAGTCATCTCCAAAGAGCACGAAATCCGCACCAATCTCAGCTGCGCGCTCCAGCAGCCGCATTGTGTGTTGAACGGCAAGCGTAACCAGCGCCTCGACAAGCGGCGGGTCCAAGAGGAGCGCCATGAGCAGCTTGTCCATTCCCATGAGGTAGGTGGGGTAACTGAAGGAATCGTGCAGGTGCACACCGATCGCCCGCTTGCCCCGGAAGCGCCGTACCAGTTCCTCAAGCTGCACGAGCCTCCAGGGCGCATCTGGGTCTGGTGGCCGGTAGGAGTCAAGGTCAGCTAGGCTCTGGATAGGGCCACCCATGGGCATTGGGACGATTTCTGGCCCCTCTTGCCTGAGCACCCCCCATTCATCCCGCAACAGCCGCCGCCCCGCATCCACCACTTCCTTGCGGTACAACGAGGAGGGGGTACCGGTAATGGCGCCCTCAATGTCCATCTCTTCCACAAAGCGGGCGTAATCCGCCCCCGGGCACAGCGCTTCTATCACGCGAGGATGGATCAGGATCTCAAAAGTTGGCACTCGATCCGGCATTTCCCCGGCGAGCACGGCCAAGAACCTTTCCCTCGCGCTCACCCGAGCCACCTCCTTCAACTGCGGTCCATGAGCCAAAAAGCAAAAAGGCACGAGCTACTAGAGCCCGCGCCTGGAGTTTGCCAGCACTGGAGCTCAGGCTGTCTCCTCGAGCAGGTCCACTTCGCGCTCCGCATGCGTGAGCAGCAAAGGCGGCTTGCCGTGCAGCACAGTCTCGGCGCTCACGATGCACTTGCGCACGTCCTGGCGGGAGGGGATCTCGTACATGACGTCCAGCAGGATCTCCTCCACAATGGTCCTCAGTCCACGCGCCCCTGTCTTGCGCTCGAGGGCCTTATCGGCAATGGCCGAAAGAGCATCATCGGTGAAGATAAGCTGGACACCATCCATGGCGAAGAGCCGCTGGTATTGCTTCAGGATCGCATCCTTGGGCTCGGTGAGGATGCGCATGAGCGCCTGCTTGTCCAGCGGGTCTACGTTCACGATAATCGGCAGCCTCCCGACAAACTCGGGAATCAACCCGTACTCCAACAGATCGTCCGGCGTGACCTGCTGCAGCAGCTCCTTCAGGTCCAGAGCTCGGTTGCGCCGCTGCTCTGGCCCTTTCGGGAACCCAAGCTGCCCCTTGCCCAGCCTGCGGGCAATGATATCCTCAAGGTTGTCGAACGCCCCACCGCAGATGAAGAGTATGCGGCTCGTATCGATCTGCAAGAACTCCTGATGCGGGTGCTTGCGCCCTCCCTGCGGTGGCACGTTGGCAATCGTCCCCTCGATTATCTTGAGCAACGCCTGCTGCACACCCTCACCAGAGACGTCGCGCGTTATCGAGGGGTTGTCTCCGCTTTTGCGCGCGATCTTGTCTATCTCATCGATGTAGACAATGCCCGTCTCAGCTTTCGCGATATCGTAGTCGGCCACCTGAATCAAGCGCAGAAGGATGTTCTCGACATCCTCGCCCACATAGCCAGCCTCAGTGAGGCAGGTGGCATCCGCAATGCAGAAAGGCACATTCAAGATGCGCGCAAGCGTCTGTGCCAGGAGCGTCTTGCCGCAGCCAGTAGGGCCAATGAGCAGTATGTTGCTCTTCTGGATCTCCACGTCGTCGTCGGGCGGCGAGATAATCCGTTTGTAGTGATTGTAGACGGCCACGGAGAGAACCTTTTTGGCCTTGTCCTGGCCGACAACGTACTCGTTGAACCGCCTGTAGATCTCCTTCGGCGGCAGAAGCTGCAGCCCCTGCCCTGCCCGCTTGGCATTGCGCTCTTCCTCCAGTATATCCCGGCAAAGCTCCACGCAGTCATTGCAGATGAAAACCCCATCCGGCCCTGCAATTAATCGGCCGACCTGGTCCTGCCGCCGACCGCAAAAAGAGCAAAACTGCATTCCCCTGCCGTTGCTCATGGCCTACCCTCGCCTTTTAGCGTTGTTTCTGGCGCAATGCGTTGAGCAACTCAAGTTTCTTTTCGTTCATTGGCAGCACCTGGTCGATGATGCCGTACTCCACCGCCTCCTCTGCTGTCATGAAGCGGTCGCGCTGGAAGTCGGCGGCAATCTGCTCCTTGGGCTGGCCCGTGTGACGGGCAAGAATCTCATGCAGCTTATCCTGCATGCGCAAGAGCTCCTTGGCCGCAATCTCCACATCTGGCGCATAACCACGCGCTCCACCGCCTGCAGGATGCATGTGGATCGTGGCATTCGGCAACGCATAGCGCATGCCCTTCGTGCCCGCGGCAAGGAGCAACGTGCCCAAGCTCGCCGTCCAGCCAACCGCGATCGTGCTCACTGGCGCCTCTATGATCTGCATCGTGTCGTAGATCGCCAAGCCAGGGTAGATCTCGCCTCCCGGCGAGTTTATGTAAAGGGAGATTGGCCGCTCCGGGTCCTCGTTGTTGAGATACAAGAGCTGTGCCACCACCAGGTTTGAGACCTGGTCATTGATTGGCGTGCCCAGGAAGATGATGCGCTCGCGCAACAGGAGCGAGTATATGTCGTAAGCTCTCTCGCCCCTGCCTGTGCTTTCCACCACCATTGGGATCAAGCTATTCATGGGAGATCTCCTCCTCAGGCGTCTGCGCCTCCTCTGTGCCCTCCACAACCGCCACAGCCGGTGCCGGCATCTCCTCCGGTGCCAGTAGCTCCTGCTCCGGTTCCGGCTCCCCTGTAACGATACTCACAAGGCGACGCAGAACCCGCGAAGCTCGCATGTCCGCCCGTATCCTTTCGCGCGCGTCCTCGCTCCGCAGGTAAGCCTGCATGGCTGGGTCAGCCGCCAGGCCTCGGTTGATGGCCTTCTCAACCAGCCCTGTGACCTCTTCATCCGAGACCGTTATGCCCTCAACCTCTGCAAACTTCTGCAAGGCGAGCTGCTGCCGCAATGTTTGCTCCGCCCAGGGCCGAAGGCGCTCGCGGTAGTCTTGTTCGCTCAGATTAGCAGCCTTCAGCATGGCCTCAAAGCTCATCCGCCGCGACTGCAACTCCTCTTTGGTGCCCTCGAGCATCAGATCAATGGTCCTCTCGAGCAACTGCGGTGGGTACTTCACGGAAGCAATCTGCGCGAGGGCCTCAATAGCCTTTTCGCGCAGCTCAGCCTCCGCCCGGTCTTCCTTTTCTTTGCGGATGCGCTCACGCAGATCCGCCTTCAGCGCCTCGAGGTTGTCGTAGTCTCCCACCAATGCAGCGAATCCATCGTCGAGCGGTGGCAGCTGGAGCTGTTTCACCGCCTGAGCGACAAACCGCACCGTAACACGCTGACCCGCAACGCTGCTCAGGGCATAATCTGCAGGCAGCTCCACTTCGTACTCCACGACGTCCCCTGCCTTTGCGCCAAGGAGCCGTGCCGGCAGCTCAGGAACGACTGAGCGCGCCTTTGCCTCTGCAGAGGCTTGCACCAAGAACTGCTCCAGCTTGTGCTCTGCCCCAGTCCTGTCCACGATGACCAGCTGGCCAGCCACGAGGTCCCCCTCTTCCGCTGGTCGCTCCACTACCTGCTCTTGACCGTGCCGCCGACGAAGCCTCTCCAGGGCCCGTTCTACTTCTTCGTCGCTCACTTCCACTGCAGGCCGCTCAATGTGCAAAGAACGATAATCCCCGAGCTCCACCACAGGACCCAGCGGCACAGAGAACTCCAGCCGAGCAGGCTTCAGCTCCACGGCCGTGAGTGCCGGCGGCAGGTACGGCTCAAGGCCCTGCTCGCTTATGGCCGCGCGCAGGAGCTCTTCGGCCATCTCCTCCAAAGCCTCGCCGCGAATGTATTCCTCCCCAAAAAAGCGCGCCACCACACCGTAAGGAGCCCGGCCCTTGCGGAACCCTGGCACCTGCACGCGGCTCGAGAGCCGCCTAGCCACTTGCTCTAGCCTCGGCTGCAGCTCATTATCCTCAATCTCGATCACCAGTTTGGCGACGCACTCATCAACTCGCTCTGTTGTGACCTTCAACCTCACATCTCTCCGGCGCGTATTTCGGCCAGATTATAGCACCAGGCACCTGGCGCAAGCACAACTGCCTTTGCCCATTCCCCGCCCGAGCGCTCAGGTGCACAGCCTTTCGAGCGCAGGGCTCCTCGTGCTATATTCGCTGGGAACAGCGACGAGGTGCCTTTTGCGCAGGCCACAAGCCAGGCAAGAGCCATGCGAGTCACAAGCTCACAGCCACAGATAACTGAACCGCTGGTGCGCGATCTGCTCAGCCACCTCTATGACAGCGCCTACATCCAGGATCACGCGTTATTGCCGCTCCTCCTGCACAAGCGTCTGCCGGATCCCCTGGCGCGCGCCCAGCACCTGCGCCAGCTTATCGTTCAGGCCATCCATGACCTGCAGCCCAGCACGCCGCTGCCCACAGCCAGCCGGGAGTGGCGGCCCTACCGCATCCTGGTGCACCGATACCTGGAGGGCATGAGCGACAGAGCTATCCAACAGGAGCTCTGCATCTCGGAGCGACAGTTCTTCCGCGACCTAAAGCGTGGGATCAGCCTGCTCACCAACCTGTTGCGCTCTCGTTACGGGGGCCATGCCAGCCCAAATGCCGCCCCTGAAGCGGGGGCGCTAGCAGCAACGGTGCAGCACATGGGTGTATTTCTCGAAAGGGTAGAGCTAAACGGCCTCCTGCAAGAGGTGCTCAGGCTTCTCGACCCTCTTGCGCGGCGCTCCTGCTCTAGTGTGCAGTGGCAGCCGGGGCCCGCAGCGGTGGCCATAGTCGACCCGGCCCTAGCCCGGCAGGCGCTAATCAGCGCTCTTTCACTCGCACTTCAGCACACGGCTGGGG
>JAPWUW010000120.1 GCA_028275325.1 Anaerolineae bacterium
TCGGCTCGATAGTGCCCACCTCATTGTTTGCGTACATGATGCTGACAAGAGCAGTCTCGGGGCGGATGGCCCTGCGCAGCTCATCTGGATCCACAAGGCCGTACCGATCTACCGGCAGGTAGGTGACGTTGAACCCGAGGTGCTTTTGCAGCCATTCGCAGGTGTGCAGGACTGCATGGTGCTCAATGGCGGAAGTGATTATATGGTCCGCCCCACGGCGTTCCTTCTGCGCCAGAGCCACCCCACGAAGGGCCATGTTATCGGCCTCGGTGCCTCCGGAAGTAAAATAGACCTCCGTTGCTGAGCAGTTGAGGATGGAAGCGATCGTCTCGCGGGCCTGAAGCAGGGCAGCGGCAGCTTCCCTCCCCAGCGAGTAGATGCTGGACGGGTTGCCGTATCGCTCCGAGAAGTAGGGCAACATAGCTTCCAGCACGCGCGGATCCACAGGGGTCGTAGCAGCATGATCAAGGTATATTACCTGGCCTCTGTCCTTTTCCTGCATGTTTGTAGTCCTCCTCACTTGTCCGCTCGAGTTGCCCACGCTGGTTCGGCACCGGAAGCAGCCTCAGCAGTGGCAAGCTGCGCAAGCGTCACGGCACTGAGAGAGCGTTCGAGCTGGGTTTGCACCATGTCCCACACGCCTTTGGCGCGGCACCTGTGAGCTTCCTGAGAGAAGGCGCATACTCCATCCACGCCACAGCAGCGCTGCAGAACGCCCCCTCCCAAGGCCTGTAGGACCGATGCCACACTGATGGATTCAGGCGGCAGAGCAAGCTCATAGCCACCTGCTGGCCCCCTTCGTGCTCGCACAAGGCCAGCCCGCCGCAGATGCACAATCACCTGCTCGAGGTACTTGGGCGGTATACGCTGTTCCGCAGCGACGCGGCTCAGCGACACTGGGCCCCTGCCATAGGCAAGCGCCAGTGCAGCCATTGCTCTGAGCCCGTACCTTTCCCTGGCTGTAAGCTTCACATCCGAAGCCCAAAAAACCTATATCGAGCTAGGGATTATTATACACCATTTTGGTCGCGGAGCAATTCCGGCTGAAGCTGGCTAGCCCCTGGTGCGCACGCCTGAGCCAGGGGCAGGAACTGGTTGCATTGCAATCGGGCATCTCCTATAATCTCGCCAATTGCGGGGGCTTGCGTTCATGCCAACCCTGCAAATCCCAGCCCGGTTGGGCAAGGAGGCGAACATGCGTCTTTCGCGTCTGATGCTGGTGCTGGTTGCTCTTTCGTTGGTGGTTGGTGCGTGTGCACCCACACCGACCGCTCAGCCATTCACCTACGAGGACGAGTGGGGTGTCGTAGTTGTAAAGAAGGGGGAGCCAATCCGCATTGGCTTCGCGGCCGCCTTGAGCGGTGCTGGGCTGGACGTTTTGGGCATTGACGAGCAACGCGGTGCACAGCTCGCCGTGGCCGACAAAGGGAGCATTCTCGGCTTCCCGATCGAGCTTGTCTCCGAGGACGATCAGTGTTCAGCCGAAGGCGGAATTACCGTCGCGAACAAGTTCGTTTCCGACCCCAGCATTGTGGCTGTAGTCGGCAATATGTGCTCCAGTGGTTGTCTGGCCGCCATGGATATTTATCAGGAGCACGGGTACACGATGGTTTCGCCTTCCTGCACTGGGGTGGTGCTGACAACCCGGGGCAACAAGGCGTTCAACCGAGTGTGCTGGAATGACCGCATTCAGGGCCCGGCGGCAGCAAAGTTCCTGCGCGAGCAACTGAAGCTTGAGAGGGTGGCAATCATCCACGATGGCAGCCCTTATGGCGAGGGCCTTGTCAATGCCATGGCAGCCGCGTTTGAGGAGATGGGTGGAAAGGTGGTCGCCAGGGAAGCTGTGAACGTTGGCGACACAGATATGAGGCCGCTTCTTGAACGCATCAAGGCCGCGAATCCTCAGGCCATCTACTTTGGCGGGTTTGTCGCTGAGGGCGCATACCTTGCCGCGCAGCGGTTAGACGTGGGCATGGCCGATGTGATCTTCATGGGGGCGGATGGCATTCTGGCAGCTGATTTCATTAAGGCGGCCGGCAAGGGCGCCGAAGGGGTGTATGCCAGCGCCGCCAATCCTGCCGAGGCCGGTCCAGGAATGGCTGATTTCCTGAAGGCCTATCAGGATAAGTACGGCGAGAAGCCCCCTGCTCCGTTCCACGCCCATGCCTACGATGCGGCTATGGTGATCATGAATGCTATAGAGAAAGTGGCCAAGGTTGACCCGCAAGGCAACCTGCACATCGGGCGCAAGGCTCTGAACGAGGCCATCCGCAATACAAAGAACTATCAGGGCTTGACTGGCATCATAACCTGTGACGAGAACGGGGACTGCGGCACGGGCACCGTTGCCGTATCTCAAGTCGTGAACGGCGAGTGGCAACTCGTCTGGCCGAAGTAGGTTGGACGCTTAGCGCCGGCTGTCGGCTAGTGGAGAAGAGAGGCAGGGAGGCAGGTATGTCAACCTGCCTCCCGCTGCTGGGTGAGGCAAATGCGCAAGAGGGCGCCGCTTGACCTAACTAGGTCTGTCATCACTGCAATTGGGGTCACCCTCCTTGCGTACGTGTGCTTGCGAGCGGCGCTTACGGTGGTTAGAGGTTCTTATAGCGCCACAACTTACGCGAGCCAGCTCATCTTCGGCTTGGCGCAAGGCGGGATTTACGCGTTAGTTGCCCTCGGTTACACGCTTGTGTATGGCATTCTGTTCATGATTAACTTTGCCCATGGAGAGATTTTCATGGGCGGCACCTACGTTGGTTATTTTGTGATAGACGCTTGCGCCCGGTCTGGCTTGCTCGCCCAAAAGCCTGGGCTTGCCCTAATACTCACTGCCATCACCGCAATGGCAACTTCTGTCACCATGGCAGTTCTGCTTGAGCGAGTGGCATACCGGCCATTGCGCCGTGCACCGCGGCTAGTGCCTCTCATTACCGCTATCGGCGCATCACTTTTTTATCAATACTCATTCCGTGGTCTTTTCGGTACCACGGTGAAAGTATATCCTGACGTCAGCTTGCACGTGGGGAGGATAGACCTCATTAGCGGGCGTTACAGCATTGGTTCGCTCACCGTAAGGCCTGTGTATTTCGTCGTTTTCGGCATGGCAGTGGTGCTGATGGCTGGCCTCTATATCCTCATTCAGCGCACCAAGCTTGGCAAGGCCATGCGCGCCGTGGCCGAAGACAAGGACACAGCTGCCCTCATGGGCATAGACGTGGATAAAGTCATAGTGGCGACGTTTGCGCTCGGTGCGGCGCTGGCTGGCGCCGCGGGCGTGATGTATGCCCTTTACAACAAGCAAGTCACCCACACCATGGGCTTCATCCCCGGCATTAAGGCTTTCACCGCGGCGGTGCTCGGGGGGATCGGGAATATACCAGGGGCCATGTTGGGGGGATTGGTTCTGGGCGTAGTTGAGGCTACCTTCCCGACGCTCCTCGGGATGGACGTCCAGCTGAAAGACGTGCTAGCTTTCGGCGTCCTGGTGTTGGTGCTCATCTTCCGCCCAACTGGCATCCTCGGCGAAGTATTGAGCCGAAAGCGGGCATGATCACAGGGCGCGTGCGCTCATGTATCGCCTCATGAACAGATCACACAGCCACGAAGGTATACGTCAGGCCTGTGCCCGAGGGGCCCTTGTAGGCCTTGTCTTGACGTTCGTTGCGCTCATTGGCGTCTTCACGGCTTTTGCCACGATCTACGTCGTGCGAGGGGTCCTCTCGCTCTCTCAGGTCCTCCTGGCCCTAGGTCCACTGTTGGCCGGGCGCGCGCAAAAGGCTGGGCAGCGGCTCTCTTGGCGCGAAGCCCTGGCCGGAGGCCTTTCCGGGGTGGTCGCGGGTACCTTCGTTGGGCTTCTTGCTCTGGCCGTGGCCTCTGTGAACATGCGCGCAGTGCTGGTGAACGCGACCCCCCAGCTGGTGCGCACTCTCACCTTTGGGCTGCCCCTTGGCTTGGGTGTAATCTCACTCGTGGGCTTCGGAGGGTTACTGGGTGCCGCAGGTGCCGGCTGGGTACACGTCCCCAGCCGGCTGAGGTTCTCAGTTGCCCTTGGGCTGGGCACAGTAGTGGTGCTTGGCGCCCTCCGGCAGAACGGGCTTGCCCCCGTGCTCGCAGCTGTCGTGTTGGCGCTCGTGAGCGGGGGGGCATGGCTGTACAAGCGGCAGTGGCAGGAGCTGCAAACGAGCTACGAGCTATTCCGTCGCCGAAATGAGTCCCTCCTGGCTGTCCTACGTTGGCCTCTCGCCCTCGTGTTCCTTCTGGCCGTGCCCTATGTGCTCGGCACCTATGGCACGAGTGTCCTAAACCTTGTCGGCCTTTATGTGCTCATGGGGCTAGGCCTGAACATTGTCGTGGGGTACGCTGGGCTGCTCGATTTGGGCTACGTCGCTTTCTTCACCATCGGCGCCTACGTTACTGGGCTGCTCACTTCGCCACGCTCCTCACTCGGCGTGGGGTTATCCTTCTGGGCGGCATGGCCGGCGGCAATGCTTGCCGCAATGGTCGCAGGTGTGCTCCTGGGCATACCTGTGCTGCGCATGCGAGGAGATTACCTGGCGATTGTCACGCTAGGCTTCGGCGAGATCATTCGCATCTTGGTCCTTTCAGATTCGTTCAAACCCATTCTTGGGGGTGCACAGGGCATTATTGAGATACCGGGGCCCAGGCTGGGCGGGTTCCAGTTCGTAAAGCCGCAACACTTCTATTACCTCATTCTTCTCGGCTGCTTGCTTGCCGTGATCGTCTCCCGACGGCTAGCAGACTCGCGCGTTGGTCGTGCGTGGCTTGCCATCCGGGAGGACGAGGATGTCGCTGAGGCCACCGGAATCAACATTGTGAAGTACAAGCTTCTGGCCTTTGCGCTGGGTGCTTCCTTTTCGGGCATCGGGGGAGCAATCTTTGCCTCATGGCTGCACGCGATCTTCCCCAACTCGTTTACGCTCCTTGTCTCCATCAACATACTGAGCCTGGTGATCGTCGGCGGGCTGGGGAGCATTCCGGGGGTCATCATGGGGGCCCTTGTGCTTGTCGGCCTGCCAGAGGTGCTGCGTGCTTTCGCCGAATATCGGATGCTCGCTTTTGGGGCATTGCTTGTCATAATGATGTTAGCCAGGCCAGAGGGTATCTGGCCGGCCAAACGCGTGCGCGAGGAGCTGCGGCGTGGCTGAACGAGCCGCTGAGGAGCAATGAAAGTGGGCATCTGCTTGAGCGCTAGGGGCGTGACAAAGCGGTTTGGCGGCCTGGTTGCGCTCGATGCAGTGGACCTCGATGTGCCCGAGCGAATCATAGCCAGTGTGATCGGGCCAAATGGCGCCGGGAAGACCACGCTGTTCAACTGCATCAGTGGCTTCTACATGCCAGATGAAGGCGACATTCTCTTTTTCGGGCGGTCCATCGTCGGCTACCGGCCGGATCAGATTGCCGCCATGGGAATTGCGCGCACGTACCAGAATATCCGCCTGTTTCCGAACATGACGGCTCTTGAAAACGTGCTTGTAGGGCAGCATGTCCACCTGCGGGGTGGCGTGCTGGGAGCGATCTTGCGGCTGTCGGGGACAGAGGCTGAAGAGGCGCGCGCAAGGAGGGAAGCCCTGCGCTTGCTGGAGTTTGTTGGGCTTGCAGGGTGGGCCTCACAGCTTGCCAAGAACCTGCCGTATGGCAGCCAGCGGCGGCTTGAGCTAGCGCGAGCGCTGGCCTCTCGGCCGAGGTTGCTCCTCTTGGACGAGCCCACGGCGGGCATGAACCCGCAGGAGACGGAAGAGCTGATGGGGTTCATTGTCCGCCTGCGGGATGAGCTTGGATTGACCATTTTGCTCATCGAACACGACATGCGCGTTGTTATGGGCATCTCAGATAAGGTGAGCGTCCTGCACTATGGGGTCAAGATTGCCGAGGGCACGCCGGCGCAGATACAGCGGGATCCCAGGGTAATAGAGGCGTACCTGGGTGTTGCCGAGGATGCCTGATGGCCACACTGGAGGTCCTGGATATCCACAGCTTTTACGGCAGCATTGAGGCCGTAAAGGGCGTGTCGCTCACCGTGGAAGAGGGTGAGATCGTCACGCTCATAGGCGCAAATGGGGCCGGCAAGACGACCACCCTCAATACAATCTCCGGGATAATCAAGCCACGGCAAGGGCGGATTCTTCTTTCCGGTCAAGATATCACCCCTCTCCCGCCACACGAGATAGTGGCGCTCGGGATCTGCCAGGCACCGGAAGGCAGGCGCATCTTCACGCGGCTCACGGTGCTCGAGAACCTCGAAATGGGGGCGTTCCTGCGGCGGGATAAGGATGGCGTCAAGAGAGATCTGGAGCATGTGTTTGCTTTGTTTCCACGCCTGGCCGAACGGCGTCATCAGCTGGGCGGCACGCTCTCTGGCGGGGAGCAGCAGATGCTCGCCATAGGGAGAGCGCTCATGGCTCGCCCGCGGATCCTGCTTCTGGACGAGCCGTCGATGGGCCTGGCTCCGCTCCTTGTGCGGGAGATCTTTCGCATAATTCGCGAGATCAATGCTCAGGGCACAACCATACTGCTGGTGGAACAAAACGCTCACATGGCGCTGAGCATCGCCAACCGCGCCTATGTGCTGCAAGGTGGCCGCGTGGTGTTGAGCGGCACCGCCCAGGAGATCCGCCACAATCCAGAGGTCCGTCGCGCCTACCTTGGGGAGGTCAGTTAGCCAATTGTGGGGGCTTTTCTCCCGGCGGTTGCTCTTGTCCTGCTTTTAACTGTGGTGCTGTACTGGCTGCTCATTGCCACTGAGGGCGTGTACCTTGGCCCACGCGTGGTGACCTGGCTGTACGACCGTGCCGCCAGCCAGTACGAGGCCATCAAGAAGTTTGACCCGGAATGCGAGCGGGCCCTTATTGGGGCACCCCTGGCAAGGATGCTACCGCCTGGCGCAACAATCCTGGACGTTGGCGCCGGGACTTTGCGTGTGGCGCGTGCTTTGCGCGCAGCAGGCGCAGCCCAGCAGGTCATTGCGGTGGATCGCTCCAGGCGAATGCTGGAGGAAGGCCGAAAGCTGCTGCCGGGCGCTGGCGCCTGTCACCTCGTGCAGGCGGACTGCATGGCTCTACCGCTAGCAAGCGGCTCCTGCGATGCCGTCACATTTCTTGAGGTCGCCGAGTTTGTCCAGAATCTGGGAGCGGCTCTGGCAGAGTGCCAGCGAGTATTGAGCCCTGGAGGCGTGCTGCTACTATCCAACCGCAAGGGGTGGGCGCGGTGGTACATGCCTGGTCATGTTCGCTCTGCCGAGGAGCTCACGCGAATGTTGGAGCGCGAGGGCTTCTGTGAGATAGTCTTTGTTCCTTGGCAAGTGGAGTACGATCTGGTGCTCGCCCGAAAGCCAGTGAGGACGCAAAGAGCACAAGATGTGCCCGACCAGGGACAAGCTTTGCCCGCACCCGCCCGCTAGTCAGAACCCAAGAGGGCGAGCCGGACCCGCACTTGCAAACGCCCTTGATTCGATGGCAAATGCCAGCCGAGGAGAACCCTTGTCCCCTGGTAAACCCTCTCAGTACCGGCTTGGGTACGCTCTTCGGAGATCAGGGGCTGGATAAGTGCCATCGCCTTCGGCTCACACTGAATGGCAAGGCCAAACGAAGCCGGCAGCATCGCCAGGTGGATGTGGGAAACGTCGTCCAAGGCCGCAAAGCAGAGCGGATCAACGCTTGCGCCCAGCAAGCGGATCTGCCCAGCCTCATGGAAACCAGGCGGCGGGCTGAGATTCAGTTCGACGGCATACATACTGGCGGCGAGGCAGCCGGGACAACATGAGATTGT
>JAPWUW010000121.1 GCA_028275325.1 Anaerolineae bacterium
CCTCGTAGCGTGAGGATCCAGGCCCCACAAGCTCGTAGCTCTCCACCACGGCCGACCGCTGCCCCTCCGGGAGGAAAAGCAGAAGGTGCTCCATCGTGCTGCCCCGCATCGCCTCCGGCACGGGAACTTCAATGCCCCCCTGCTGGATGCCAATGTTCACAATGCGAGACATGTAATCCGGCAGGGCAAGATCCGCATTGGCCTGGACGAAGAGCAGCAGAATGGCCAAGAGGAGCATCGGCGCAAACGGCTTCAGGTACCTAACGATGCGCAGCACTAACGACCCTCTCTCCAGTCATTGCCGAGAAGAAACGCTCGAGGAAGGCGCTTCTCCAGCCCTTACTTGGCTATGGAAATAGATCGCTTCAGAGAATAACTCCACGGCCGCAGCGCTGTCAATTATAGCTTGCGCCTGCGCGAGAGCGCGCTAGACTGCACCCTGCAACCGTTTGGTGGCTGGCAAACTCTTGAGACACAGGAGCAACGATTGATGGGCAAGGCAGTTGCCATTCTCGGGAGCCGCAACCCCGCCGGACAGACGGCCCGAGCTACCGATGCCGTGCTCGAGGGCCTCTGCGCGGCGGGCTGGGAAGTGCGCAAGGAGTTTTTGCCGACGCTGCGGATCGAGCGCTGCCGTCAGTGCGATGAGCGAGGCTGGGGAGATTGCCGCGCACGCGGAAGCTGCGTCATCGAAGACGATTTTGCCGCACTTGTCGAGGCCATACGCAATTCCGACTGCGTCGTCTTCGCGACCCCAGTCTACTTTGGGGATCTGAGCGAGAGCTTCCGCGCCTTCACAGACAGGCTGCGGCGCATCTGCCGTCACGAAAATGGCAGGGCCGGCATAGAGGGCAAGCGAGCACTGGCGCTTTGTGTTGCAGGCGGCGGTGGTGGTGGCAGCCCTGCCTGCGCCGAAAGCCTCGACAGGGTCTTGCGCACAATTGGCTTCGACCTCGTCGACGTCATTCCCTTGCGCCGCCAGAACCTTGCCTTCAAGCTCACGATCCTGCCGCAACACGGCAAGTGGCTTGCCGCCGGCGCGCCCGAAAGCTGGCCAGGGCCCTAGCCCCTCAGAGCGCAATATGGGCCCGCCAGACCCCTGGCGGGCCCACAGCCCTACTTAGCGGGCTCGCAGAGGGGCGGCAGCGCCTCAAATTCCGCCACAGGGACCATGTAGACGTTGCCGTAGCCCAGGGTATCGCTCGTGTAGACGATGTAGCTGCCATCCGGGCTGAAGCGCGGGTGCACATGCACCTCCTGGATGTGAAAGCTGCTGCGGTGCTCAGCAAGCACCCGCGGCCCAAAGAACCGGCCACCTTCCTGGCGCCAGAGGCGCAGCTCTCGTCCGCCGTCGCCCACAATGAGGCTGAAGTCCAGGCTATGCGTGTGGCCTGTATCGTGCAGCACTGTCCCCTCGATACGCTCGGTGTTGTCGTAGCGGATGCAGCCAAGTATCCTCTCGCCGCTGGGCAGGCGGCCATGGTAGCCGATCCTCTGCCCATCCTGCAGCCAGTACTCGTGCCCAACCGCCTCCCTTCCCTCCCTCGGACGCACCTTCCAGGCCCGGCCGGAGCTCAGGTCCAGGCACCAGATCCGGTTGTCCACCAGCTCCCAAGGCCCCTCGTGGCAAAAGGTGAGCAGCTCCGGCCTCGTGGGCGAGGTGTTCACATGCCCTATCCAGCTGCGCTCCTCCCATACCACCTCGGCCTTACCGCCGTCTAGGGCCACGCGCACAATGCGGCAAAGAGGGTTAGCTTGCCATGTCTCTCGGAAGCCAACGTAGCCGCGATGGTAGTCGATGCGTAGCCTGTCGGAGAGATCCTCGTTGATAGCAGCGCATACAGAGAGCCCATCAGCTGTGCAGTTGAGCATGCTGGGCCGAAAGCCAGCCGGCATCTCCCACAAGACCCGCATCTGCAATGTCTGCAGGTCCAGCGCCCGCATCTGCCGGCCATACCAAAAGTAGGCCTCGTCCCTGCAAGGGTTCACCGCCGTGGTGAGGAAGCTCAGCTCAAAAGGGCTCTCCAGCGGCTCAAGGTCCGTAAGCTGCAGGATCCGCCCGCTGGACAGCTCGACGCTGAAGAGGTTGGTGCGGTTTTCTCGGTCGGAGCCGAAGAGCAAGCGGCGCCCACCATCGTACCAGCCCGGGTTGGTGAAGTAGAGATGATAGCTGTGCGCCCGGTAGTTCGTGAGCTGCGTGACCTCGACACCGGAGATAGGGTCCTTGTATCGCCGCCACTCGGGCGGCCACTCCCTGCCCACCGCCATGGTTCACCTCCCAAACCGCATAGATCAACCTCGTGCCTCAGCGAGCCGCCAGGCCGAGAATCCACCGCGCGATGAGCTCGAGCACACCTGGCGCGAAGTCCTTCTCCAGCTTCGCATACTCATCTGGAGCACCAGTGATAGCCCTCTGAAAAAGGTGATTGGCCTCAGGGATCACAAAGATATCGAACGCAGCATTCCCGCCAGCGCGCAGAGCCTCCCGCAGCGCAGCCGCATTCGCCTCCGCCGGCACCTGCAGGTCCCGCTCGCCGTAGAGCGCAAGCACAGGCACCCGCACCATCTGAAGGTCAGGGCGCGGGTCGTAGTCAAGGAAGAAGCGGAACCAAGGGGCCTGCACCTGCGCTAGTTGCTCGGCCGCACTGCGGCGCACGAACTCGTCCAGGTCCCCGAGGGCTTTGCGCTGCTCCTCCGGCAGAGCGAGCACGGCAGCGCGGATTTCGGCCTCCATCTGCGTCCGAAGCTCCTCCCAGCCCGCCCCCGTGCGGACTGCAGCGAAAGTGCGGGCCTGGCGTTCCTGCGCCCTGGCTATATCCTCCTCACTTGCGCCCTGCGCGCGCATTATCAGCGCAAGCTGCCGCTTGAGGATCTCCTCGCCAGGCAAAGCAGGGCCAGCCAAGAGCACAACGAAGGAAACATCAGCGCTGGAAGCGGCCACCATAACCGCAACGAGGCCGCCCTCGCTGTGCCCGAGCAGCCCGATTCGCCCCCTGTCGATCTCCGGCCGGCCCTGCAAGAAGGCGACTGCCGCTCGTGCATCCTCAGCCAGGCAAGCCGTAGTGCACTCGAGTAGGTTCCCCTCCGAGCCGCCAACGCCCCGGTCGTCATAGCGCAGCACAGCGATGCCGTTGCGCGTCAGGTGATCGGCGAGCCTGCGGAAAACCTTGAACCCGAAGATGTCCTCATCCCTTGTCTGCGCACCGCTGCCGCTTATGAGAATCACTGCCGGGAAAGGGCCATCCCCCTCCGGCAGCGTGAGCGTTCCCGCCAGCTTCAGCCCACCGCTGGTGAAGGTGACCTCCTCTTCGCGGTAAGGCAGTGCCTCCTGCGCCTGCGCTAACCGGCGGACACGAAAAGTGCCACTGAACCCTACCTGAGAGAAGGAACCGCTCAGCTCCTCTCCCACGACCCGCCCTTCGAAGGTTGCCAGGCGCAGGCCCTCAAAGGCTTCGAAATGCACCTGCGGAAGCGCAAGCCTCAGGTTCCGCAGGGGAATGCCAGCTGCACCTTGCTCCGGCACATCCATGATGCCGACCAGCTGCCCCTCGCGCAGGGCAAAGTCTAGCGCAATACCGATCCTCTGACCGGCAACCGCGATCTCCCCCTCCCAGTGGCCAACTAGCACTTCCCCTGCCGCGACTTCATCCGAGACCACCTGCGCCGCCGCAACAGTTGCCGGAGCTGCCGCTGTGCTTGGCACATCCGTCGGTGTGTGGCCCAGCCTCAATCCAGGCGGCTGGGTCACGGTCGGCCGCGTAGCCAGCGCGCACGCGCCGACAACAAAGACCTCAAGAAGCAGAATCATCAGCGTGGCCAGCATTCTCACTGCCACACCTCCCAGCCCTTTCACGGCAGAGGGCGTCAGCACGAATCCTGCCTCTCAGCGCGCAGCGTATCAAGTCAGGAGTCGCGACTGGCCAAAGGCTCCGCGTACCGCATGGGCGCCACCCACCAGGTGCTACCCACTCGCTAGGGCTCAACTACCGCTTCCGCAATCGCCCTAAGGAACGGCGCAGCAGCAAACTCCGTGGGCTCGGTGGGGCCAAGCCCTATGCGCACCGCCACCACGCCGAGCGACGGGATGATGCAGCACAGGTTCGTCTTGAACCCCATGGCCGCAAACGCATCGGGGGGCACGCCGGGCCAGAGCTTGCCTTCGTGGTTCACCCACCACGTCAGGCCATAGACCGGGTAGAGCTCCTGGGAGCTGCGGGTTGCAACCTCAAGCCACCCGCGCGGCACAATCTGCCGGCCTCCCCACCGACCTCCCCGCAGCATGAGGTACCCAAACCGTGCGAACTCCCGGGCGCTGATGTAGATGCCACCAGAGGGGTTGCAATGCCGGCCGATGCCGTCATCCGCCAGCCCCAGGAGGGGCCAATGCACGTTCTCAACCCCGATCGGCTCGAAGACTCGCCCGTGCATGAAGTCCCGCAACTCCTGCCCAGCGGCATGCCAAAAGGCAAGGCTCAGGTGCGCGAAAGCCGGGTCACTGTAATCCCAGCGCGTACCAGGATCGGCCACAAGCCCTGCCACCGAGATCGGTCTGCCCGTATCCCTGTGCAGGAATGGCGCCCGGCCAAGCGCGGCGGCAAACGCGCTGACACCTGGCGCCGTGCGGAAGCCATACAGGCCAAAGCTCTCGCCTGCGATGCCAGAAGTCATGGAAAGAAGGTG
Source organism: Anaerolineae bacterium (assembly GCA_028275325.1). GTDB lineage: Bacteria > Chloroflexota > Anaerolineae > DRVO01 > DRVO01 > JAPWUW01. Next base: position 4,681 of record JAPWUW010000121.1, read on the forward strand.
CCGCAGCAGGATCCTTTCCTTGCGCGGGTCAGTGAGTGGCCACCCTTCCGGCAGGAAGGCATACGCAGGGCTTTCCAGCGATACGCCTCGCGCGCCGTTGTCCAGCCCCTCCCCGAACAGGATGCCAAACGCCGTGCCGGTGAAGGACTTCGTGCAGGAATAGATGTTGAAGCACGTCTCAGGTGTGGCTCCGCCCTCATGCCACTCCGCAACCAGATATCCCTTGCGGATGACGACAACGGAAGATGCAAACCCAAGCCCCAGGTTCCACAGCCGCGCCCTCTCCAGCGATTGCAGGTCAACGCCAGCGAGCTCACGCGCTTCCTTCTCCCCATCAGCCCGGCGCCAGCCTCCGCGGCTTTCACATGGCGGGTAGTACTCGCTCTCGCCCACAAGAACCTCCTACCAGGCACAAGCTCGCGTGGCCGGCACGATAGTGCCATCGGGAGCAATGCGCTCGACTGCCACCACCCCCACGTACGCCACGGCCAGCACGTGAGCCTCCAACGCTTCCCCCGGCGCCAGGCGCGCGCACTGGCCCCGCTCCTTTGCAAGGGCGAGGTCGTTAGGGTAGCCAGCCGCTGCCTCCAGGATCAAAGTGTAGAGCCCACGCCAGCCACCCAGGGCCCGGAAAAGCCACAAGTGCGGGAAGACCTCCTTGGGAAACACGAGCCCAAACCCGACCTTAGCCTCCTGATCCGTCACTGCATACCAGCCCTCGGCTATGTCCGGCAGGTAGAAGAAATCGCCACCCGCCCCGGCCGGCGGCACCAGGCTGAGGTCCAGGAGCTGCCCTTCTCGCGTGCGCACATGAGGCCACCGGTGCTCGGACCAGGCCTCACAACGACCATCTCCCCATGGGTCGCAGATGACTCGCGCCGCCGGGACGTCCAGCCTTGTCTTGGGAGAAATGCTCATGGCCGGGTGGATCGTCCACAGGAAGTCAATGGGCCGATCTCCACGGTTTTCGTATCGGTAGTCCACATGCAAAACGCCCGAGCAGGAACCGAGGCGCAAAGTCTTCTGAAATACGGTCGGGTACACCCTCCCGCGCACGGTGAAGCGCACGGCGCATGCCTCCGGGCCGCCGCTCAGCACCTCCACAGCCGTAGCCTGTGACCAGACCTCGCCGTGGTCCGGCAACAAATCCCCGAAGCCGACAGTGGCCGGCACATCGTTGGGGATTATCTCGTCCCAGCCACCGCACCAGTTGTCATCGAAGCGCGCACCATAGGCCTGCCTGCTCGGCAACAAGTTAGGGTTGTGCCAGAGCAGGTTGCGCCCACTTGGCTTATGGACAAAGTTCCATATCTTTGCCCCAAGTTGCGGCAGCACATCCACACAGAGCACTTCGTTCTCAAGCCGCACAACGTCCAGCCCACAGTATTGCCAGTTTATGTCCACGCTCGCTGCCATACGCAGTCCAATCCTCAGCGGCAGTTCTGGTCTTGCGATGAGGTTAGGTTGGGCCGCACCATGTGTCAAGCTGGCTCTCCTGGCAGCACTCTGGCCAGAGGCGCCAATGTGCGCTATATTTGGCACTGAAGGGCTGCCTTACACGGGCAAAAGGAGGATCCACAGTGAGCCAAGCTCAAGGGCGCCTGTTGCGGCTGCGGTCTGAGGCGTACGTCTTTGCCAGTGTCAACCCGGAGGATGCTCAGGCCAGCGCAAGCAACATTATGTCTCGCCTGGCGAACTTCCGCAGCTACACTTACTTGCACGAGTTCGAGGAACTGCCAATGGAGCAAGCGCCGAAGGAGGTGCAGGAGCACTTCGCCAGGGGAGATCTGGGCGTCCGGGCGGTGGTCCCCGAAGATGCATCAGGCGAAGCATCTGAGGAGCAGCCGCCGGTGGAGCTTAACTTTTCGCCCGGGCTCGAGCCCAAGCAGGGGGATTTCGTTTGCCGGCTGCGCTCGGCAACGTATGTGCTCGTCCAGGCGCCTTCCAACGATCCGGATGCCACCTGGCAGGAGCTCAAACAGGCGCTCTCGGGGCCAGCCGCCATCTCGGTGGCCGAACCAGTTGTGGATGTCATGCTGCCCAAGGACGCACCTGCAGACGTATTGCTCTGGGTGCTTTATGGCGCTGCCGATAGGGTGGTCGTGCCCCTCTGGCCGGAGCAATACATCGATCGCCCGGAGCTTGCCACGGCGTGGAAGGAAGGGCCGGCCAGAGCAGAACCGCGCAGGCCCTACCGGGGCGCCTACGTGCGCGTTGTCGCCGTACACCCGGAGCATGTGCGGGGCATGACTTGCCGCATTTGGCATTTCCGGCGAGATGACACCCCTGGGATCGGGACAGTTTATGGCAAGTATCCGGTCGATGTGGCGGTATCCGTCCCAACAGAAGAACGCACCCCGCACGTGCACTCGTTCAGCGAGATAAGCCTAAGGGATTGGCGACCCGGCCTGCTCTTCTACAACCGCACTGCAGAGGATGGCTGCCCGCTCTCCTATCTCGGCGAGCGGCTTGAGCAGTACTGGGCACCGAAGCGCTGGGTGCCAGCGCACGTCTGGCGCTCCTGGCTCGGCGACAGCTAGCCGAAATGCCCGCGTTGGGGGAGCTTTGTCGCTCGCAATGGCCACACTGGGGCAGCCGCAGGAGCTGACAAGGGAGAGCCCGCAGGGCGCATACGGCCGCGTGCGCAAGGTGGCCCTCATTGCCCCCTACGACTACGCCTACCGCGGTGGCGTCAACACGCACATTATGAGCCTGGCCCGCGCTTACAAGGAGATGGGCCTATCCGTAAGGGTGATCGCCGCCTGCTCCAGCCAAACGCGCCGGGAGGAGCTGCTCATAAATGCCTCAGCGAGCACCATCCGCATCAAGCATGGCGGCACAAGCGCCTACATCAGCATCTCGCCGCGCGCCTATACGCGCGTTCGGGATGCCTTGAGGAGGGAGAACTTCGATGTCGTGCACCTGCACGAGCCGCTGACACCGGCAATCCCCTTTTACGCGCTCCTGCACTCGCGCGCCGTCAATGTGGGCACCTTCCATGCCTACAAGGAATCCACCTTTCTCTCTTTCTATCAGGCCGCTGTGGCCCTGCGCCCACTTATGGAGAGGCTGGACGGCCGCATAGCCG
>JAPWUW010000122.1 GCA_028275325.1 Anaerolineae bacterium
CTCCAGGCCCTCCTCATCGCCAAAGCCAAGATCCAGCGTCAGCGCCCGCACTGCCGCAGGGATGCCTGCCACGGCGCTGTTCTTGGCCATGCTCCAGTCGTGCCAGCCATTGTAGCCACAAGAGATAACCACCTCCCGGCCCGTGTGCGCCCGCGCCAGCCTCACCGCTGCCGATGTGCCCTCCGCCCCGCTCTTGAGGAAGCGCACCATCTCGGCGCACGGGATGAGCTGTATCAGGAGCTCCGCAAGCTCCACCTCAAGGGGGTGGGCGCTCCCAAACACAAGCCCATCTCGCAGCTGCCTCATGACCGCTTCCACCACCGCAGGATGGCCGTGCCCAAGGATCACCGGCCCGCAACCCAGCTTGTGGTCTACGTACCGGTTCCCATCCAGATCCCAGACGTAGCCGCCCTCCCCGCGCACGATGTAAGGGGGGTAAACCCCACAGAGCTCCGCCGGTGGCCTCTTCGCATTGGTCTGCGTCCCCCCAGGGATGAGCTCAAGTGCTCGCCGGTAAAGGGCCATCCCTTTCTGCGTCCTTGTAATTCCATTCCATCCGCGCACTCCCGCCGCCTCCACTGTATACGAGCGTAGCACCCGAAGAACTTTCTAGCGTGCGGCTAATGATGCCTCAAGCGGGCCATTGGGGCAATCCGACTCGGCCCAGATCGCCCTGGCCTCCGCTGTGCAGCCTGTGGCATAATGTCGCGCATCTGAGGCAGAGCTTCGCGGGGTGTGGGCAGAGTGGAGAAGGAAGTTGGTCAATTGCTGGAAGTAACTGATTTGCCCTTGCAGATCGAGGACGAGGAAAGCCTTGACGAGCTGCTGTCGCGGCCGCCATTGGCGCTCGTGGAGAGCTTCGCCCGCCTAGCTGGGGATGTCCTTGTACTCGGGGTGGGCGGCAAGATGGGGCCATCTTTGGCCAGGATGGCGCGCCGTGCAAGCGAGCTTGCGGGAGTGCGCCGGCGCGTCATTGGCGTCTCGCGCTTCTCCGATGCAAAGGCCCGGGAGAAGCTCGAGCGGTGGGGAGTGGAGACAATAAGCGCCGACTTGCTCGACGAGGGCGCACTGGCCTCTTTGCCCGAAGCGGAAAACGTCATTTTCATGGCGGGCCGCAAGTTTGGCTCTACCGGTGCGGAGGCCACAACCTGGGCCCTGAACGCGTACCTCCCGGGCCTTGTAGCCCGCAGGTTCTCCACAGCCCGAATCGTCGTGTTCTCAAGCGGAAACATCTATCCCCTTGTCCCCATTGGCACTGGCGGGTGCACAGAAGGCGATCCCCCAGGCCCAATTGGCGAATACGCGCAATCGGTGCTGGCGCGCGAGAGGGTTTTCGAGCACTTCTCTCGCACATGCGGCACCCGCGTTGCAGTTATCCGCCTCAATTACGCCATCGACCTGCGCTATGGTGTCCTCCACGACGTCGGACAAAAAGTGCTTGCAGGAGAGCCCGTGGATGTCACGATGGGCCATGTCAATGTCCTCTGGCAAGGGGATGCCAACGCTTACGCGTTGCGAGCGCTTGAGCATTGCTCCTCGCCGCCGACTGTCCTCAATGTCACCGGTCCAGAGCTTGTCTCCATCCGCTGGCTTGCTAGCCAGTTCGGCGAGCTCCTGGGGAAGGAACCCGTCATCATAGGGGAGGAAGCCCCCACTGCACTCCTCAGCAATGCTTCGCGGTGCTTTGCGCTGTTCGGCTATCCCATCGTGCCGCTGGGGCGGATGGTTGAATGGGTTGCCCACTGGCTGCGCATTGGCGGCCCATCGCTTGGCAAGCCAACTCACTTCGAGGTGCGCGACGGTAAGTTCTAGGGGGTTCCATGTCGACGCTTCCAACGTTATCAGATAGCGTTCACAAACAGCTCCTCCGGGGCGTGGTGATACCCGCACATCCTCTTGCGTTGACTGCACAGCGCACGCTGGACGAACGCCACCAGAGGGCCCTCACCCGCTACTATTGCGCTGCCGGCGCAGGTGGCCTAGCCGTGGGCGTGCACACGACCCAGTTCGAGATCCGTGAGCCGCAGTTTGGCCTGCTGGAGCCCGTGTTGCGCCTCGCTGCCGAAGAAGCACGTGCCTTCCGGCAAGCGACTGGCAAAGAGATAGTGCTTGTCGCCGGTGCAGTGGGCGAGACACCGCAGGCGATCCGCGAGGCAGAGCTCGCGGCGGAGCTTGGCTATCATGCTGTGTTGCTAAGCCTGGCTGCCCTGCGAGATGCCGATGATGACGCCCTTTTAGCTCACTGCCGGGCCGTCGCGCGCGTTCTGCCGCTCTTCGGGTTCTACTTGCAGCCTGCTGTCGGCGGCCGCGTGCTGTCCTACAACTTCTGGCGGCGCTTCGCTGAGATTGAAAATGTCGTCGCTATCAAGATAGCCCCCTTCAACCGCTACCAGACCATTGACGTCCTGCGAGCGGTCGCTGAGAGCGGGCGGGCCCAGGAAATTGCGCTCTACACAGGCAACGATGATCACATCCTTCTCGATCTCTTGACACCCTTTGTCTTCTCAGCTCGCGGCCAGCGAGTGGTGCTGCGCATTGTGGGTGGCTTGCTAGGCCAATGGGCGGTCTGGACACGTCGCGCCGTAGAGCTGTTGGAAAGGGTTCGCAAGCTGAGGGAGTCTGGGGAGGCAATCCCTCAGGATTTGCTTGTCACTGCCAATCAGCTAACCGATGCCAATGCCGCGATTTTCGATGCCGCCAATGGCTTTCGCGGCTGCATCGCTGGCATAAACGAAGTGCTGCGCCGGCAGGGGCTGCTTGCAAGCCGCGCTTGCCTTAGGCCTGAGGAGGACCTGTCCCCCGGGCAGGAGGCAGAGATCGCGCGCGTTTGTCGGGACTACCCGCACTTGACGGATGATGACTTTGTCGCTCTGCACCTGGACGAGTGGCTCAGTTAGCCGGAGCGGCGGCCCAGGCCCCGCTTTCAGTTGGGAAGCGGGCTCTTGTTTGCAGGCGGGGCTGATGCTAACATGACTAAGAGTGGCAGTTTTGCAATTGCCCGCAGGGTGTGGCGTCACAGGGGGTGTCGGTGGCAGATCTAATTGCAGCTCTGTTCTCAACTGTCGGCATCGTTGTCTTTTTGCTCATCGTTATCATCGCCTCTGCCGTCAAGATCGTGCAGGAATACGAGCGTGGGGTCATCTTCCGGCTAGGGCGCGTGATCGGCGCAAAGGGACCAGGGCTATTCTTCATCATCCCCATCATTGACCGGATGGTGAAGGTTGACCTGCGCGTTGTCACTCTTGATATCCCTTCGCAAGAAGCTATCACGCGCGATAATGTCACAGTGAAGGTGAATGCAGTCGCCTATTTCCGCGTCGTCAGCCCAGTGGACGCGATTACACAGGTTGAAGATTTCCGCCGGGCAACCTGGCAAATAGCGCAGACGACACTGCGGAGTGTCCTGGGGCAATCGGAACTGGACGAGCTGCTCGCGCACCGTGACCGCATCAACCAAAAGCTGCAGCAGATAATCGACGAGCAGACCGAGCCCTGGGGGATCAAGGTCAGTATCGTTGAAGTGAAGGATGTGGAGCTGCCTCAGTCGCTGCAGCGCGCCATGGCGCGCCAGGCAGAGGCAGAGCGGGAACGCCGCGCCAAAGTGATCCACGCCGAAGGGGAGTTCCAGGCTTCCCAGCAGCTGGCCGCAGCAGCCAGGGTCATGTCCGCTCAGCCAGCAGCCTTGCAGCTGCGGTACCTCCAGACCCTCACCGAGATCGCCACCGAGAAGAATAGCACCATAGTCTTCCCCGTGCCCATTGACCTCCTGCGCGCTTTCTTGGGGGATCGCGCTGAAGCAGCATCCGCACAGCCATCTACTCCGGGCCAACCTGGCTAGGCGAGGGGCTGTCACTTGCACTGCAAGCCGCCGCCACTGATGACGAGCGAGCTGGGCTCGTTCGCAAGGCATACAATCGAGCATCGCAAGCCGGCCATAATTGCTGATGTGCTTGCGGATAGCGACAGTCCCGAGCTCATCCAAGAGCCCCTAGGAGAGCTCCTCGCCGAGATCCGGGAAGGCCAGGTGGCGGTGCCGCCTGAGGGCATTCCTTTGCGCCCCGAGTGGCTTCGAGCTTGGGCCCCTTGGGAAGGGCACACCTGGCTCCAGCTTCCGTGGTACTTCGCTGAGGCATATTTCTACGTGCGCCTGCTGGCGGCTGTGGGCTACTTTGAGGGAGTTCATCCGGACCCGTTTGCAAAGCGGAAGGCAGCGTTGCTGCGCCAGTGCGACGTGCTCTTGCCCTCCCTGGCCAGGGCAGAAGAGGCCTGCCAGGGTCTGCCACAGGAAGAAGCCTTTGCCCTGCTGGCGCGTCGGAGCCTGTGGGGCAACAGGCTCGACCTCAGCAACCTTGCGGTCGCCAGGCGACATCAGGATGAGCCATCCCACCTCGATGAAACGGGGCTCGTTGTGGACGAGCTGGCGGCAGCGCTGGCCGCGGTGCGCACAGCTGGTGAGGGCAGAGTGACCTTCCTGTGCGATAACTGTGGCCCTGAGCTCCTGGCCGACCTCCACCTGGCCGTCTGGCTGCTGCGCCACGGAGTCGAGACTGTGGTGCTTGAGCTCAAGAGCCAGCCGTTTTTTGTGTCCGACGCGATGCTCGCAGACGCCCTCGCCCTTATCTCCTACCTGCAGGCAAGCGGGAACGATTTTGCGGCGTCTTTGGGGCAAGAGCTCAAGCTTGCCCTCGAGCAAGGACGGCTTGTCCTTCTGGAGCACCCTTTCTGGACCGGCCCGGGACATTATACTGAGCTGCCGCCGGACCTGCGGGCGCGGCTAGCTGACTGCGCGCTTGTCATCTCGAAAGGAGATGTGAATTACCGCCGCTTTCTTGAGGATCGGCGCTGGCCTTACGAAACGCCGCTAGCCCAGATCATCTCCTACTTCCCAGCCCCGCTGTTGTTGCTGCGGACTTTCAAGGGGGAGCTGGCAGCCGGCCTCCCCGCGGGCGCAGCGCAGAGCCTTGCCACTCTGGATCCAAACTGGCTCATCAGCGGGCGCTTCGGTGTTGCCCAGTTTGTGCCCGCTCCCGGAGGCGGCTAGCGCCCGAGCACCCTCATGCGGCCTGACACGAAACCCCCAGCGTTGCAGAAGCGCGACTACCGCTGCTGCAGCGCGAGGCACGGCTTCTTGCACAGGCTTGCTCATGTGCACCCCAGGCCTGAGCTCCAGCGGCTCGATGCCTACCAAGGCGACATGGGCTGGCCGCCACCCAGATAGCTTGCAGGCGGCCAGGAGCTCCAGTATGCCAAGGCCGTGTGTGCCAAGCGGTGTGTCTTTCAGAGCCGCATCGGGCAGTTCCTCCCACACGTAAACTGTGCCCGGAGAGCCGCCAGCTTGCACTGCATCGACTACAACCAGGTCCGTCGCCTCCACCACCACCGGCAGGAGCTGTAGGCCTAGCGTGCCTCCGTCCACGAGCGACAACCAAGGGGCAGGCTGCAGCTGCTCCCCAAGCAGCTGTATTACAGCTACACCTGCCCCCTCGTCACCCAAAAGCAAATTGCCTATGCCAAGCACTAGCGCCAGCACTGGACTCAGCTGCCTTCGTCTGTGTGCTCCTCGTGTTGATACTTCCAACCGCTGAATATGCTCGTCATAGTGCCAGAATCGCCTAGAACATCGTCCCGCACTGCCAGGTACAGGTGCACGATGAAGAAGACGATGAGCAGCCACATGGTGATATGGTGGACGTAGCGCAAGTACTGACTGGATAGAATGCTGAATGCCCAGCTGAAAAGGTGCCACCATATGCTGCCTGGGGTGATTTCCCCGAAGAGCGCCCACCCAGTGACAATCTGCACAAGAAGGAGCACCATCACGGCAATGTACGAGAGGACGGCCATGGGGTTGTGCGCAAGTCCGTGCGGCGCGTCCCGACGAAGCAATAGATAGAAGCGCAACTGCTCTTTCAGTTGCCAAAGCCACTGCTTCATACCCCTTGCGCTCGTGAATGGCACCCAGCCGGTCGCCCTGCTGAACTCGTTGCCGCGCAGGAACCAGTATAGCCGCACAAGCACTGCTATCGTGAGGACCACAGCGGCAGCAAAGTGCGCAAAGCGCATCCAATTCATTATGTAAAGGTTACTGGGGACAAAGGGTCCTGGGGCGCCCGCGGTGATGAAAGGGTTGCCTATGTAGTACCCAGTCACCACCAGCACGGCCCCAGAGGCCACGTGGGACCAGTGGAAAAACCGGACCGGTAACTCCCAGACATACCGCCGCCGATAGCGCCGCATGAAAGCCCTCCTAGAGAACCCGCACTGTCGCAAGGAGCTTGTCCCCCTTCAATAGATGCACGGCGCATGCTATACAGGGGTCGAACGAATGCACAGTCCGCAAGATCTCGATAGGTCGCTCGGGATCCGCAATTGGTGTGCCGACGAGCGCAGCCTCGTAGGGGCCAGGCTGGCCTTTGGCGTCTCGCGGCGAAGCATTCCATGTAGTTGGTACAACAGCCTGATAGTTTGCGATCTCGCCATTGCGTATGCGCACCCAGTGCCCAAGGGAGCCTCGAGGCGCCTCGTGCCACCCATAGCCTTCTGCCTCCTTGGGCCAGGTGCTTGGGTCCCACCGAGTACCATTGTGTATGCGCAGGTCCCCCCTCGCCATGTTGGCGGCCAGCTCGTCGATCCAGCCCTCAAGCTGCTCGCATAGGAAGAGCGTCTCGATGCCACGCGCTGCCGTCCGACCAAGCGTGGAGAACAAGGCTTCAGGGCCCACTCCAAGCTTGCTCAACACCATGTCGACAAGCTCTCTAACGCGTGCAACTCCCGCCGCGTAGGCCACAAGCATGCGCGCGAGCGGGCCAACCTCCATGGGGAGATCCTCGTACCGAGGGCTCTTTAGCCACGAATACTTCCCGGCAACGTCCAGGTGCTCATACGGCGGCTTGGGCCCGGAGAACTTGGGCCTGGTTTGCCCATCCCACGGGTGCAACGACTGGTCGTCTCCTCCTTCGTACTCGTACCAGGAATGCGTGACGTACTCCTTCACCTGGCTGTGATCAACCGGCAGGACCTGGCTCAGATCCTTCCCGACAATGCGGCCTCGTGGCAGCAAGAACGACGCTGGATCCTGGCTGTCGTCCATTGGGTAGTCGCCATAGGAAAGGTAATTGCCGACACCACCTCCAATGCCAGCCCAATCCTTGTAGAACCCTGCGACCGCCAGGAGGTCCGGCAGGTAGACCTTGCTGACAAACTCCATTGCCTCTTTGGCTTTCGACCGAAGGAAGGCAAGCTTTTGGGCGTTAAGGGCATTTTGGCTGTTCGGATCGACCGGCAATGATTGACCGCCGACGAGGAAAGTCTGCAGATGCGGATTCTTGGCCCCCAACAAGGCGTGCACCTTGATGAACTCGCGCTGAAAGTCGAGCGCCTCGAGGTAGTGGGCCACCGCCACGAGGTTGGCCTCTGGTGAGAGCTTGTACGCCGGGTGGCCCCAATATGCGCTGGCCAGGAAGCCTGGTTGGCCGCTATCCACGAAGGCTTGCAGCCGCTTCTGAATGGAAGCGAAGTAGCTTGCGCTGGACTTGGGCCAGTCGGAAAGCGATTGCGCGAGCGAGCTCGCCTTCACCGGGTCTGCCTTGAGCGCACTGCTCACATCCACCCAGTCCAGAGCATGCAGTGCGTAAAAGTGCACGACATGATCCTGGATTGCCTGTGAGGCGGCGATCAGGTTGCGCATGATTCTGGCGTTTGGCGGGATAACAATGCCCAATGCGTTTTCTACCGCGCGCAC
>JAPWUW010000124.1 GCA_028275325.1 Anaerolineae bacterium
CGGAACGCTCGGAACGCTCGGAACGCTCGGAACTACATGCGAACAGCGGTGGACAGCGCCAGAAGCGCCTTCCTGGGACGCCTGGTCATTTCTGCAGTGACCCTGGAGGCAACTATGGCGAACTACAAGTGCCAGTGCTACCGAAACATAAAACGCACGCCATATGTCACCGTGTATGCCTGGGAGTGGGAGCGCGGGCGCAAGGTCTGCCTCTTCTGTGGGAAACGCCTGCCTGTGTACTGCCTTGCGCGTGACTGGCCGGAGGCGGATGATGACCGACACCCAAGCACTGAAAGAGCGCGTTGACTGCCGCATCCTGATAGCCACCGAATTGGGCGATCCTGTCCAGCGGAGCGGATCCGCGTGGCAGTGGCGGTGTCCCTTCCATGCGGATGGGCGCACTCCATCCCTGACCGCCTGGCAAGACGGGTGGAAGTGTTTCGGGTGCGGCGCACACGGGGACGCCATCGCCTGGGTGATGAAGCGCCGGAACCTGACTTTCCTGGAGGCGGTGCAGGCCCTGGGAGGCGCGGATCCGCTCCCTACACGCCCCCAGGTGACCAGGTCCACCCCCTTGCGGGTGCGGGAACCCCCCAGCGCTGACTGGCGTCAGGACGCGCTCGGTGCGGTGGAGACACTCCACCTGCACCTGCTGGGCCCTGAGGGGGAGCGGGCGCGGGAGTACCTGCACCGTCGCGGCATCACCGATGAGGACATTCGCCTCTGGAAGCTGGGCTACATCCCTGCAGACAGGCTGGCGCGGTGGGGCGACGTGGAGGTGAAGCTGCCCAGGGGCATCGCCATCCCTGCCCTTGTGGGCGGTGTCCCCTGGTATGTGAAAGTGCGCAGGCCTACCGGCGGCCCCAAGTACATACAGGCAAAGGGCGGGCGCTCCGCGTTATTCGGGCATGACCTCCTGCAGGGCAAGGCGGACCTGCTCTTGTGTGAAGGGGAGTTCGACGCCATCCTCATGCGCCGCATCGTTGGCGACGTGCTGGACGTGGCCACGTTCGGAAGCGCGTCGGAAAGCGACATCCGCCTTTGGCTGCCAGTGCTTGTGCAGTACCCGAGCCTTTTGCTGGGTTTCGATAATGACGCTGCGGGGGAGCGGGCACGCCAGTGGTGGTATGAACGCACGCGGCGGGCGCACGGCCTGCTGGTACCCACGGGCAAAGATTGGACGGAGGCATGGCTGAAGCTGGGGGATGAGGGATTGCGGGAGTACGTGCTGGAGAACATAGGAGCGAGAGATGGACAGGGATAGGGTAGGGGCGATTATGTCAACAACATTAGAGGACAGGATTTATCAGTTCATCCAGGGGCACCCCTGGACCACGTTCGCGGAGCTGAAGCGCCACTTTGGGGATGAGTTCGCAGGCAGTCGCACCGGCTGGCTGGATGAGGAGCGCAACCTACTGCTCTGGCCAAAGATGAGCGAGCGCTTCGTGGAGGCGCTGAACAACCTACTGCAGGACGGGAAGATCGTCATGAAGCCCGCGCCGCTGTGGATTTACCTCTTGGACGGCGTCACCCTCTCGCTGCCACTAGCCAGGGGCAGATACCGCTATCGGGAACCCCACTGGGTGCCGGTGTACTTTGACGTGAAGGAGAGGGGGGCGGATGGACGCGGATAAGCGCGCCCTCAAGGGGAGCTCCTGGCGCGACCGCTTCAAGCTAAAGCATAAGTCCCTGCCCACCCGCTTCTACGCCGTGGACGTGGACCTGGCCCTGGTGGAAAAGTCACCGCCTGGCCTGGTGGCCATCCTGGACTACAAGCACCCCAACGACCGCCTCACCTTTGCCGAGGTGCTGGCCTACAACGCCATGACCCAGTTCCTGCCCGTCTACATCATCATCGGACTGCCCGATGGGCCTTTCGACGTATTCCGCTACCTGGAGGGCAATCCGGCACCTGACCCGCCCACGGTGCGCCTGGAGCTGGTGAGGACGTGCCAGGACTGGGCGGAGTTCGCACGGTTCGAGGCGGAACTGCGCGAGCGCTACCGCCAGGGCCAGGGGGGAGGGGGATGAAAATCTCTGGAACCGCCATGCCTCACAACGGGCGGGGAGTGCTGGGCAGAGGGCCGCGAAATAGGGCGTTTTGTGTGAGCAGGAGGCGCACATGAGCGAAAGGGCCTGGAAGCGCACGGAGCGCAAGGTTGCACGCAAGCTGGACGGGGAGCGCATCCCCGTCACGGGCAGGGCGCGCGGATCCGCCCCTGACGTGCGCACGCCCTGGGCCTGTGTGGAGGTGAAGCACCGCAAGGCCCTCCCCAGGTGGCTCCTGGAGGCGGTGGACCAGGCACAGGCCTCCGCCCAGGATGACCAGCTCCCTGTGGTGGTCCTGCATGAGGCGGGCATGCCCCATGACCGCGACCTGGTGGTCATGCGCCTACGTGACTTCACCGCCTGGCATGGGGAGCTGGAGCGGGCGGATGAGGGATGAGCAGGAAAAGGGGCGAACGTGTGAGGAATAGGGGGCGCTGATGGAGCGCACACGGTGATTTTGCTGAAACGGGGCGGGAATGCCGGCGGAATTTGCCCTTGACTGCAGGGGCATGGGGGCGTATAATGGGGCGGTAACGAAATGCCCTGGCGACGTGGAGGCGTCCCAGGGCGTGGGCCAGGTGATGCGGACACCTGACCGCTGGGGATTGTAGCATAAGGCCCCGTCAGGTGCAAGCCTGGCGGGGCTGTTGTGTTTCGAACGGATGTTCTGACAACACTTTGACAACATTTCGCATGCAGGCCCGACAAGGGGATGAGAGAGGGAGCTACTATATACAGTGGTATGAGGCATGGCGGAGTCCTATATTTGGTAGCGCGCCCGTAGCTCAACGGACAGAGCGCCTGACTTCGAATCAGTAGGCTGGGAGTTCGAGTCTCCCCGGGCGCGCCTCATTTTGCCTATAACCCCACTACGTGCAGTGTGGCTCCCCCTATATATCATCCTAACGCAAAGGCTCTGCCTGGCCCATTATATGCTTGACTGGGCTTGAAGTTGGATTCCCCCTGGCCGGGCGATGCTTCCATCTGGAACATCCACCATGTCCCTGGCCTGCGTGTTGTCATCCATCCTGCGGCAAGATTGATATAGGATCGTGGTCAGGGGAAACGTTCCCAGACGCGGATATATACCCTTAGGCGAACGGCGCGCGGACCGCGGCGCGGAACGCTGATAGCAAGTTGTTGAGCGGCTTTAGGTCGCCTTAAAATGCTTCTTGGCCGAGTGTCACCATCTTGTGTAGACATCTCAACCAAGTTCGCATCGCTTCCCAGGCCTCCGTTTCATCAGTGAGAGGCGTTTCGACGTGGGCTACACGGGTGTTGCGAAATTCGTTGACGGACTTCAGGATCTCGTACAAATCCCCGAGTCGCGCGAACCTTTCCTGAACAACCCGCCAGACTCCATCAACATCCCAGACACTTTGTTGGGCATATTCCAGGCAGAAAAGCAACGTCCCCAGGCGCTGAATAGAGCGTCCAAAGGCCAGGTTGTCGCGCAGATAGCGTTGGTTGCGCTCCAGCGATCGCCTTTTGCTATCCGGCAAGTGTGCCAGGGATGGGTTGAAAAAGTCGTTCGAGTCTTCCGAACGCGGCGGAATGGCAGGCTTGATTGCTTTCTCCAGAAGGCGTAGGGCATACTCATCTAGCGGGCCGAGCAACGGTTGAAAGGCAGCCGCATAGGTCGGGTGACGAGAACGCACAGCGTGATCCAGCAGGAGTACCGCCTGGCGCATCAGGTCGGCGACTTCGGCCGGCGGCTGTGCGATCCCTGCTTCTTGCAAGACCTGGGCAAAGAGGCTCTCGGCCTGTGACTGGGCAGTGGCTTCCTCCAGAGGCAGGGCCATTTGCCTGGTCTCCCACTCGTCCAGAAGCGCTTTCAGAGCAGGAGCGCAAGCGCGCGCCAGTTCCTCTATCGTTGCCGCCGCGCCCTGCTGGAAAAAGTGATAGGGCACGTAGAGATAATGCCAGTGAACATCCTCGCCGGATGCGGTCTTGCACCATTCCACAGCGGCCCTGGCCTTGAGCGGGACGAGTTCGTCCTGCCGGCCTTTCAGTTCCACCAGATAATGATCGCCGCTGGCCGTGCGCACGAAAAAGTCCGGCACATAAAACGCACGCTGGCCATCCGGCTTGAGATAGTCAATCATCAGTTTCTGTGGGCCGGCGTTTTTGGCGAAAGCAATCACGTCCTGGGCTGTATCCAAAAAGTCGGCAAAGGCTTGCTCAAACTCGCTATCGCAGGGCACCAGATTGAAGAGCGTTTTGTTAGCCGGTAGGGCCGGGCGCTTATCAGTACTGGTGGCCTGATAGGGCTTCCAGGCTGAGATGGGCTGGCCGCGGCTGATCCGCCGCCGCTTTTCCTGGCGCACAGTCCTTTGCAAGATGAGCGGCGTAAAGGTGGCACGAATATGTTCCATCACATCCAGGTCGCGCATGCGATGGTCAACCTCACCGCTGTACAGGTCTACCGGTCGCTCAAAGAGCACCTCGGCAATGAAACGCCCGATCAGTGGCGCAAGAGCCTGATGCGCGTTGCTGATGCGGCAAGCGCGGCCCAGCATCCGGGCAAAATAGGCCGGCGCCGACCAGGCGTTGTTGAGCAAGCCGGCATCCAGCTTCATCGTGGCAACGATTTCGTCGGTGAACAGATGGCGTTCCTTATACTCAATCGGCTCTTCCCTTTTCTGCCCGATGGGCAGCGGCTGAAAGTGCGCCCGGAAGTACCTCTCGACCTCTTCAAAGGTCAACCCCTGCAATTCGCTAGTTGTCTCGACGGCATCCGAGACAAGCGGCAATTCGATGTCGAGCGCCTGCACATCCTTGTTCTCATGGTCAACAAAGATTGTGACCGTTTGTTTGAAGACCTCGCGCACGGGAAGGACGGCGATGTCCAGCCCTTCCTGCGCCAGTTCGTCCTCGTATAACTTGCGAAAAGCCGGATGCTCAATGACCGTGACCACCTCTGGTACTTCGCCCAGGGGGAACATGCGGCGCAGGCCGCGGCCTAGCGTCTGTTCGGGCAAGATCCCGGATTTGGCCGAGTAGGGACGCAGGGGCACAATGGTGGTGACATTGCGCACGTCCCAGCCTTCGCGCAGCATCATCACCGAGACCACGCAGCGGAACTTGCTGTCGGGGCTGTCAAGCTCGCGCGACATCTCACGCAAGGCGCGCAGGTCTTCCGGCTTCATCTTTGTTTCGTCTTCGACGAACTCCTTGAAGGTACGGCCGCCGCGGGTGACTTCTTTGATTTTGCCTTTCAGGCGAGTGTGGATGTTGAGCACACGGCCTTTGAGCAAGGGGAAGGCGTCGCTATCCAGGTAGTCGGCAACTTCGTTAGCGGCGTCGGCGTCCTCGGTCATCACAAAGAGGACGGGCTTACGCACTTTCCCCAGTTCTTCGAAGGTTTTTTCATAGCGCTGATAGCCCAGTTGCAGGTGCATGGCATAGCGTTGATGAGCGGGCATGCTCTTGTCACCGCGCACGACCAGTTCTTCAGATTCGCCCAGTACGGGCACCTTGACAATGCCGGCATCCACCGCCTCGCCCAGCGGAAAGTCTACCACGATATGGCGAAACAGTGAGCCATCATTGTGCTTGGGTGTGGCGGTGAAATCCAGTTGCAGGCACAGGCCGCGATTGCCGCGCTGGAGGCTTTCATCGTGCAAGGCCACAATGGCCTGGTTCCAGGCCAGGTCAGGGTCGTGCAGGTGATGGGCTTCGTCGTTGAGCACCATCAGCCGTGGATGGGCGGTGATGCGCCGGCGCAGGTCTTCGCCAGTATCCAGCGCCCTCCCACGCACCACCTTCGGCCCAAAGATGGCGGAAACAGCATCATCAGGTTCCTCATCCCGATTGTTCCGGCTGGGGTACAGGCGATGGATGTTGGTCAGATAAACCGCGCCGGTGGTGGTCGCGCCGCCCGGCTCGTCCTGCAGGACCACCTGCATCTGGAAGTCGGGACGCCATTCATCGGGAATGAGCGGATCAGTGTAAAAGATGAGACAGTTCTCGAAATCCTCTTTCAGGCGCTCGTAGACCGTCAGGTTGGGAGCAATGATCACAAAGTGCCGCGCCAGGTCGAAGTTCGGCTCATAGAGACTGTGGAAGTAGCTCCAGACGATCGCCAGGCTCATGATCTTGGTCTTGCCGGCCCCAGTGGCGATCTTGGCGCAGTATTTGGCCCAGCGATCTTGCTCCGGCGGGATGCCCAGCGCCAGATCGGCCAACTGATCGTCGCCGAATTCAAAGAGCAGTTCTGCCACGTTGCGCACGCGGCGCACTTCGTAAAGATAGATGAAAGTTTCGATAGCCTCGCGCTGCGCCCAGTGATAGCGGAAGGGGATCTCCTCGCCGCTTTCATTTTTCACCAGGTGCTCGCCGTAGAACCAGCGATGGAGCAATGTATGCGAGGTCTTGCTGACACCTGGATAATCGGCGCGGCGCCAATCGTCTACCTCAGCGCGGACGGCACGCACCAAGGGCACCTTGCTGGGACGACGCCCAGAGGCGATGATGGCCGGCTGGCCGCACTGCGGGTTGGGCAGGCGATGCCGGGTCGGCTCTTCCCACGGCTTGAAGAGCGGTTCCAGAGCGGAGACGTTCTGTTGGGTAACTTCAAAGGGCATGGCTACACCTCCACATCCAGCACGATGGTCGTATCCACGCCAAAGACGTCAATCACCTTGACGGCAATCTGATGCTTGCCGGGAGTCTCATAGCGCCAGCCCAGGTCGGTGCGGGTCTTGAGGGAACGATCTTTGCGCGTGCGGAAGTCCTGCCAGTGATGCTCGAAGGGTTGATCGGGCGAATAGTCAAAATCCACCGCCCAGAAGTCAATGAAGTCGAAAGGCGACTTGACGGCGCGTTCGCGCAAGGCCTCGATCTCTTTCTCCGGCGCTTCGGCCAGGGCAGGCATGAAGTCCACCAGCTCCACATCCACCTTGCCATCCTGCACGATCGCTCGGGCCTCCAGCACGCCGGCCTCGAAGAACTGTACCTCGGTGCGGTTCGGCTCCATGATCTCGCGCGGGATGTACTTCAGGCGGATGGTCAGGCCATATTCGGCTTCCAGGGCTTCTTTCTTGCGCCCCAGCTCCATCTCGAACTCCCAGGCCAGGCAGTGCAGTTCGCGAGCGCCGGCGGCGTGGGCGGCCGCGGCGACAGCGCGCAGTTCGTCGAAGGTGAAGATGCTGTCAATCTGGTCCACGTGGACGTAGGCCGCGCCTTTCTTGCCGTGCAGCAAGGGGTGAGGCGGTTGACCCCCTCCCTGGCCTCCCCCGCCGGCAGGGGAGGCGCCAAGCGGGGCGGCTTTGTAGAAGCGCAGGACGACGCGGCGGTGCTCGTCATCGGCGCCCTTGAGCCGATCCAGTTGCCACCACTGACGCTCGTAACGCCCCAGGTTATAGACATCGAAGGAGCGGTAGGGCTTCCCTGCGGCGTGCAGTTCGCGCTGGACCTGGATCAGGCGCTTGCGGGAGACGTGGATGGCATAGCGCCCCAGGTCCACGCCGATCCAGCGCCGCCCCAGTTTCTCGGCCACCGCCAGCGTGGTGCCGGAGCCGCAGAAGAAGTCGGCGACCAGGTCGCCTTCGTTAGAGGAGGCTTTGATGATGCGCTCCAGCAGGGCTTCGGGTTTTTGGGTAACATAGTCCACTCTT
>JAPWUW010000009.1 GCA_028275325.1 Anaerolineae bacterium
GCAGGGGGCGCGGCCGGTGCGCTGGACGATCAACGACCCAGCAGCGCCACCGGAGGCCCGTGCTGGCGGGCACGGCACCTCTGAGTACTATATGGTGCGGGATTTCATCCAGGCGCTGGACGAGGGCCGCCAGCCTCCGATCGACGTCATCAAGGCGGTGGACATGACGGTGCCAGGGATATGCGCTCACGAGGCGGCCATGAAGGGCGGCGTTTGGGTAGACGTGCCGCTCTTTGAGTGGTAGCAGCCCAGAGCAAAAAGCCTTGCCGGGGGCAAGACGCCATGAAAGATATTGGGGTCGGGGTGATAGGCCTTGGCATGGGCCGTACGGTGCTTGCGATCAACGAGGACAAGGTCTCTCGCTTGGCCGTGCGCGCCGTGTGCGACACCAACGAGGAGTTGCTGGCAAGGATCAAGGAGCAATACTGCATCCCCTTTGCCACGGCGGACTACCGGGAGCTCATCGGCCTGCCGGAGGTCGCTGTGGTCGCAATCTACTCGCCAGATCATCTGCACATGGAGCACATCGAAGCGGCAGTGAAGGCAGGCAAGCACGTCATCTGCACCAAGCCGATGGTTGTCTCGCTGGAAGAAGCACGCCGCGTGGTGAGCCTGGTGCGCGAGCGTGGTGTGAAGTTCCTTGTCGGCCAGACCTGTCGTTTCGTCCCTCAGTTCATGGCCGCCAAGAAACTCTACGACGATGGCGACCTGGGCCGGCCCCTCTTCGCTGAGGCCCATTATGTGCACGACATGCGACCCGTGCTGGATCGCACACCCTGGCGATGGCAGCATCCGCAGGATTTCCTCTATGGTGGCGCCTGCCACCCCATAGACCTGCTCCGCTGGTTCTTTGGCGATGTAGAGGAAGTGTTTGTCTACGCCTCAGCAAGCAACATGGATAGTCGCTACCCCTGGCTCGACAACTTCCTCATCAACCTGCGCTTTGCAAATGGCGTCATAGCGCGCGTCCTCGCTGCCTATGGCCTGGTGGAGCCGCCGCTGCCGATGCTTGGGCTCAGCATCTACGGCAGCAAGGGCACAGTTGTGAACGAACGCCTAGTCTTGGATAAGATTGAGGGCAAGCCGGTCCTTGAGATGCGCTTTCCAGCAGAGCAAGGCCACGGCCGCGAAGTCTGGCGTTACCTCCGGCACTTTGAGGAGTGCTTGCTTGCGGACCGCACGCCGCTCGTCAACGAGCTGGAGGGCGCGAAGGTCATTGCCACCATTGCTGCGTGCTGGCAATCGGTGCGCACAGGCCTGCCGGCCAAGGTCGATAACGCCTTCTGAGCCGGCCACCTTTTGCCATGAGGGAAACGTATGAAGGGACTTGAGGTAGCCTGGCGGACGCTTCTGCAGGAGGATATTGACGAGCCGTGCATTGTTGGCTCCTGGATCATGAAAGGCGATTACTACTCGCGCCTCGTCGGCCGGGATTATTGGGTGGATAAGGAGAATGTCTACCTCGAGGCGCTTGTGCGGCTGGGCGTTAATCTTTGCCCTCAGTTCGTCTACCCCATGGATCGGCTGGGGAATGCCTCTGTCGTGGACGAGAACTGGGCGAACAGGCTGGGCATAAAGGAACCCGAGGAGCTCTTGCCCCTCATCGAGGCGCTGCCGGAAGACGAAGAGCTCGAGCGAGAGTTCGACTTGGAGGCTGCTGCCCGCGCTTACGCTGAGCCAATCAAGCGGCGCATAGATGCCACGCATGGCGAGGTGCTCTTCCTCGATAGCTTCGGCCAGGCGGATTTCATGGGCCCCTACAACGAGTGGGGCTACACGGCCTACCTTGAGGCAATCGCCCTCTACCCGGAGCATGTGCGCCGCTACTACCACTACACGGCCACAAAGGGCTATCTGCAGAACCTGGCCATTGTGGAAGCCGTGCGCCGCTACGGCATCGCCCCGTTCGTCTATGGAGGGCAGGATATTTGCGACAATGCTGGCCCTCTCTGCTCCCCCCAAAAGCTCGACGAGCTTTACTTCCCCGAGCTCGCAAGGGCAATTCGGCCGTTGCTCGAGAATGACGTGCGCATCATCTGGCATTGCGATGGCAACATCATGCCCATCGTCGACCGCCTCCTGGAGCTTGGCGTCTCAGGCCTGCAGGGGTTCCAGGAAGAGGCAGGCGTCCCCTTTGAGGAGATCGTGCGGCTGCACAGCCGCTGGGGCCGGCCGCTCATCGTCTGGGGATGTGTCTCCGTGACGACAACCCTGCCCTTCGGCACCGTCGCTCTTGTGCAGGCCGCCGTACGCCGCTGCTTCCATCTTGCTGGCCGCGGGCGGGGCTTCGGGCTCGCCTCCACAAGCAGCATCATGCCGGAGGTGCCTGATGAGAACATCGATGCACTCTACATCTACGGCAGGTACTATGGCAGGCGCTACCTGCGCGGGGAGGTAGACGAGGGATGAAAGAGCTCAAGGTTGGGATTGTCGGCGCTGGCGGAGGAGTGGGGACCTCGCGCGGCATGAGCTTTGCCCGGGTCGTAAGGGAGCTCGGCGAAAATGCGCGCGTCACCGCAATCTGCGACGTCGTCAAGGAATACGCCGATCGGCGCGCTATCGAGCTTGGGGCGCAGGCTTTTTATAACTACGAGGCCATGCTCGATAGCGGCATAGACATCGTGGTCATAGCCACGCCACTACCTCTCCATGCCGATCAGGCTGTTGCGGCGCTGGAGCGAGATATACACGTCCTTTCGGAGGTCACGGCGTGCCACGATCTGGATTCGGCAGCGCGGCTCGCTGCCGCCGCTAAGCGCTCGCGGGCGGTGTACATGCTGGCGGAAAACTACCGCTACTTCGACGAGGTGGAGCTGGTCAGGCGGCTTGCTGCCGCAGGGCGCTTCGGTGAGCTCTACTATGCCGAGGGCGAGTACCTTCACGACTGCCGGGACCTTTTCCGCAACCCCGATGGCTCGCTCACCTGGCGGGGGCGTGGATGGCGCGGCACGTACTGCACGCACAGCCTTGGGCCACTTCTCTACATCCTGGAAGATCGCGTCGTGCGCGTCACGGCCATGGATACCGGCCGCCCCTCAAGGCTTGACCCCGAGATCCCCTTCCCGGAGACGACCGTGTTCCTGGGAGAGACAGCTAAGGGCGCCCTGGTGCGCATCCGGGTAGACTACCAGTCGCCACGGCCCCACAACATGGCCTACTACTCCCTGCAGGGCACTGCTGGTGCCTACGAGAGCGCTCGGGGACTGGGCGATGCGGCCAAGATCTGGCTTGCAGATGAGCACGAGCCATCGCACGTGAGCAATGGCGCTCAGTGGCACCCCCTCTGGGACTATGCGCCTCGCTACATTCCGGAGCGCCTTTCCGTGGGCGATGAGGCTCGCCGCGGCGGCCACGGCACCAGCGAATACTGGCTGCTCAAGGATTTCTTCGCCGCTGTGCGCGGGGAGAAGGAGCCGCCAATCGACGTGCACAGGGCGCTTGACTACACCGTCCCAGGCATCTGTGCCGTTATCTCGGCCGAGCGCGGCGGCCAGCCAGTGGAAGTGCCGACCTGGCGCTGACAGCGTGCTAACGATAGGCGTTCACAGCCTCGTATAGCGCAAGAAGGTTTTCCACGGGCACGCGCGCCTGTACATTGTGTATGGTGTTGAAAATATAGCCCCCTCCAGCGCCGAAGATGGCCAGGCGTTCGCGGACCTCCTTTCGCACCTCCTCTGGCGTGCCAAAGGGCAGTGTCCGTTGCGTGTCCACGCCACCACCCCAGAAGACGAGCTGTGCGCCAAACTCGCGCTTCAGCGCCGTTGGATCCATCCTGGCGGCACTGGTCTGCACCGGGTTGAGGATGTCGAAACCGGCCTCGACGAAATCCGGCAAGAGCTCCCACACCGAGCCACAGGTGTGGATGAAGGTCTTCCAGCGGGTGTTAGCGTGTATCCAATCGTTCACCGCCTTGTGGAACGGCTTGAAGAGCTCGCGGTAGGTCTTGGGCGAGATGAGCAGGCCGTTCTGGGCACCAAAATCCGTCCCGGTCACGAGGACAGCATCCACACGGTCCCCCACGACACGATGGATGCGTTGCAGGTTCTCGAGGCCGATCTCGCACTGGCGCTCGAAAACGCGCCTTATGTAGTCCGGCCGGAGCGTGAGGCTCACATACCACTCCTCCACATCGCGTATACCGCGGGGGCGCTTGAGCCACGGCGCAGGCACAAGCGCGATATCGCCGAAACTCGTGCCACCGAAGTTGGCCAAGATCCCCAGCTCCCCTTGCGCACAAATAGCCTGTAAAGAGCGGTCGAAGTGGGCCAGGTCGTCCTCGCTCACAGGCCCAAACTCCTCCAGGTTGTCCTCCGGGTTGAGGCTCTGCTCGTCCAGCGGCTCCTGCCTGATGATGGAATCGAAGTAGAATCCCCCGGCCGGCATGCGCCCGCTGGGAGGCGCGCTCCGATCCCCCTCGGGGTACATGAGGATGCTGCCATCCGGTTCGGGCTGGGTGTTGAACCCCTCAGGGACAAGCACGGGGGTACCGTCGAAGAGGCGCCACTCTTTCCAGCCCTTGTTCTCAAAGCCAAAGAGCGTCTTGCGGCCCCAGATGCCAGCAACATCGACGCCAAGCGCCTGCCGCAGATCGGGCGCGACCTCCCCCAGCATCTGGTACGGCTCTATGACCTTCACCGGCGCTCCAGGTGGGTCCAGGTGGAGCGCCTGCCGCAGCCGGTAGATGGAGCTCACGTGCATGCCCGTTACGGCGCTCGCCCCCAAATCCAGAGGGCATTTGTCCGGCTCCCGATGGCAAAGTGCTGCTAATAGCCTTTCCCTGCTCGTCATAAGGCTGACCTCCCCTTGCGCTAGGCTCCCAGCGCTCAGGGCCATTGTAGCCAACCCAGGGGAACTTGAGAACCACACCTTGCCTGCATGGCCCAGTTGTGCTATTTTTGTGCAGGTGGAAGTAGGGCCCCTGTAGCTCAGAGGATAGAGCAGTGGCCTCCGGAGCCACGTGCGGGCGTTCGAGTCGCCCCAGGGGTACTGGTGGTGCGGCGCAGCCGCACTTTTTTGTTGCCCCTGGGTTTCGCTGTGAGTGCTATCCCGGCCCTATAATGCAGCGCCGGAGGGCCTTCACCATGGAAGAGGTCGGTCTTAACCTGAAGATGAAGGAGGTCCGCGCCCTTTGCGACGCCAAGGGCTTCTCCTCTGACCCCACCCGCATCTGGGAGATGCTCACGCTCATCCACAGCGAGGTCTCCGAAGCAGCGGACGCTTACAAGAAGGGGGAGCCGCTGGAGGCTGTCGGCGAGGAGCTCATCGATGCCATCATCCGCATTCTGCACCTGCTCTCCGCCCTGAACCTGAACGCGGAGGCCCTCTACCAGCAAAAGATGGCCTACAACTGGCAACGGCCACCAAAGTACAACACCGTTCGGGGAGGCTGATGCCAAGAGGCCGGGTCTTTCGCACAAGAGGGCTCGTCCTGCGCCGGCGCGATTTCGGCGAGGCCGATCGTCTGCTCACCGTGCTCACCGAGGAGCGCGGCAAACTTGTCCTTCTGGCCAAGGGGGTGCGCCGCCTGACGAGCCGCAAGGCAGCCCACCTTGAGCTTTACAACGAGGTGGACCTGCTTGTCCACCAGGGGCGGACCTTCGGCATCGTCAGCCAGGCTGAGGCCATTCGCTGCTTTCCCTCCATGCGCGCCGACCTGCAGCGCCTGGCAACAGCGCACTATTTTGCCGAGCTCATGGACTCGTTAGTGGCGGATGGGGAAGAGGCCAAACCAGCCTTCATGCTGCTGCGCAATTGCCTGGGATGGCTCGATGAAGGGGCTCCACTGGAGCTCCTCAGCCACTACTACGAGCTGCACCTGCTCGAGCTTGCTGGTTATCGGCCACAGCTTTACCATTGCCCACAATGCCAGGAATGGCTGCGCGAAGAACCCAACTACCTCGAGCCAGCAGCAGGTGGCTTCCTCTGCCCGCGTTGTGCCGCTGAGTGGCCGCAGGCGATGGTGGCCTCTGTGGGGGCGCAAAAGGTGTTGCGTTTCCTGCAGCGTTCGGCGCCGCCCCAGTCATTTGGCCTCGTGCTGCGGCCAGCCCTGCGCGCCGAGCTCGAGAGGCTCATGGCTGCCTACGTGTGCCACATCCTGGAGAGGGTGCCACGCGCAAGCCAATTCCTTGCCGAAGTGCGGGCTCTGACCGAGACGCGTCTATCCTCCTAATCCTGCAAAGAGGGCCAACATGAGACCTGATGCACCATCCTTTCAGGAGATAATCATGCGCCTGGAGCGCTTCTGGGCCGAACAGGGCTGCCTCATCTGGCAGCCATACAACGTCCAGGTTGGCGCTGGCACCATGAACCCAGCCACGTTCCTGCGCGTGCTCGGCCCAGAGCCCTGGCGTGTCGCTTATGTCGAGCCATCCGCCAGGCCAGCGGATGGCCGCTACGCTGAGAACCCTAACCGCTGGCAGCAGTACTACCAGTATCAGGTCATCCTTAAGCCAGATCCGGGCAACCCTCAGGAGCTCTACCTGCGCAGCCTGGAGGCAATCGGCGTCGACCTCTCTCTGCACGACATCCGCTTCGTCGAGGACAACTGGGAATCGCCAGCTCTTGGTGCCTGGGGCCTGGGCTGGGAAGTCTGGTGTGATGGGCAGGAAATCAGCCAGTACACCTACATGCAGCAGGCAGGTGGCTTCACCTGCGACCCGGTCTCTGTCGAGCTGACGTATGGGCTGGAGCGCATCGCTCTCTTCCTGCAGGGCGTCGATACCTTCCCGGAGATAACCTGGATGGAAGGCATCACGTACGGCGACCTCCTGCGCCAGCAGGAAGTCGAGCATTGTACCTATAACTTCCAGGTGGCGGACGTTGAGCGGCTGCAGGCCCTCTATCGGTTCTTCGAGCAGGAGGCTCTGGCCAATATCGACCGTGGGCTGGTGATTCCTGCCTACGACTACGTGCTCAAGTGCAGCCACACCTTCAACGTGCTCGACGCTCGCGGCGCCATTGGCGTCACAGAGCGGGCAAGCTACTTTGCCCGCATGCGGGAGCTTGCGCATCGCGTGGCCGAGCTCTACCTCAAGCAACGCGAGGCAGCGGGCTTCCCGCTCCTGCAGCGCGCCATATGGGCTGTGGGTGGGCCGGCTGCCGCGTGCGAGCCGCCTGGCGAACCCCCACAGATGCCAGCGCCGCTCCTCGTCGAGATCGGCACTGAGGAGCTACCGCATGCGGATCTTCAGGCGGCGCTTGCCCAGCTGCGCGAGCGCATGCCGCCTTTCCTTGCGGAGCTGCGGCTGGCCCACGGGCGCATTTGTGTGGAAGGGACGCCAAGGCGGCTCGTCATCAGCGTGGAGGCGGTCGCCCCGCGCCAGGACGATGTGCTGCGGGTCATAAAGGGCCCGCCCGCCACCCTTGCCTTCGACGCCGAGGGCCGCCCAACCAAGGCGGCCGAGGGCTTCGCTCGGCGACAGGGCGTGCCGCTTGAAAGCCTCAGGGTCGCTGAGATCGATGGTGGTCAGTACCTTGTGGCGGAGCGCAAGGAGCAGGGGCTACCAGCGTCGCTTGTCCTTTCGGAAGGCCTGCCTCGCCTGCTGGGCTCGCTTCGTTTTGCAATGAGCATGCGCTGGAACAGCACTAACGTCGCCTTCTCGCGGCCAATCCGCTGGGTTGTGGCACTCCTAGGCAGCACCCTGATCCCCTTCTCCTTCGCGGGTGTGCCATCGGGCCGGAGCACGCGGCTGTTGCGCGACGGACAAGGCCACTCCACCCAACTGAGCCATGCAGCTGAGTACGCGCCGCTCCTTGCCCAGCACGGCATCGTTCTCTCCCCAGAGGAGCGCCAGCGGCTCATTGCTGCTCAGGCTCAGGAGCTTGCTGCCTCTGTGGGCGGCCAGATCCGGGAGGATGCCGAGCTGTTGGCGGAGGTAGCTGACCTGGTGGAAGCCCCTGTCGCCATCCTGGGATCCTTTTCCGGGCAATACCTCGAGCTGCCAGAGGAAGTGCTCGTCACCGTCATGCGCAAGCACCAGCGTTACTTCGCCGTCGAGAAGGAAGGCAAGCTCCTGCCTCATTTCGTGGCCATTTGCAACGGGCGGAAGCGCTCACTCGAAGCAGTTCGCCACGGCTACGAGGCTGTGCTGCGCGCTCGCTTTGCCGATGCGGCGCATTTCTTCCAGCAGGATCTCGGGCGGCCGCTCGAGCAGCTCTTGCCGCGGCTGGGCACTCTCACGTTCCAGGAGCGCCTTGGCTCCATGCTCGACAAGGTGCAGCGGTTGCTGAGCCTGGCACGTGAGCTTGGCCGCGCTTTGGGTGTGCCGCAAGAGGACATGCCCCTCTTGGAGCGCTCGGCCAAGCTGTGCAAGGCCGACCTTGCCACCCAGATGGTAGTGGAGTTCACCTCTCTTCAGGGCGTCATGGGCCGCATTTATGCGCTGCGCCAGGGGGAGCACCCGCGCGTTGCCCAGGCCATTTTCGAGCACTACCTGCCGCGCTTTGCCGGTGATGCCCTCCCTTCGGATCGGCTTGGCCTTGCCCTTGGCCTGGCCGATCGCCTGGATAGCCTGGCCGGGCTTTTTGCCGCTGGGCTTGAGCCCACCGGCTCCGCCGACCCCTATGCTCTGCGGCGCGCCGCCTCGGGGGTCGTGCAGTTGCTCCTGGGCTGGCAACAGCGGCTAGACCTGCGCTGGGCGCTGGAGCGGGCAGCCTCGCAGCTGCCTTTGGCCGCCTCTGCGGAAGTTCAAGAGCGGATCCTGGATTTCATCGTCCAGAGGCTGCGCGTGCAGCTCTTGGAGAAAGGCTATCGCTACGATGTCGTGGATGCGGTGCTTGCCGAGCGCGGCCATGATCCATACCTTGCCGGGACAAGCGCACAAGAGCTACAAGCATGGGTTGAGAAGCCAGGCTGGATGGCCACCCTAAACGCGTACGCCCGTTGCCTGCGGATCGTCCGCGACGTGCCCGAGCGCTACCAGTTGGAGCCAGCAGAGCTGCGCGAGCCAGCATCACAGGCGCTCTACCAATCCTACTTGGCACACGCAAGCCACATTGGCCCACACTCTTCTGTAGATGAGCTGCTGCGATCACTGAGCGCGCTCGTCGAGCCGATCAACCGGTTCTTCGTCGAGGTGCTCGTCATGGCCGACGACGAGAAACTCCGCCGCAACCGCATCGCCCTTGTGCAGCAGGTGGCCTACCTGCCGCAAGGCATTGCGGATTTGAGCAAGCTGGAGGGGTTCTAGCCAGTGCAGGCACCTCTGGATCCGCTTGCCAGGCAGGTGCAGCGCTTCATTGAGACTCACCGTCTGCTGCAGCCGCAGCAGACGGTGGTTATCGGCGTCTCTGGTGGGCCGGATTCCCTGGCTCTCCTCTCTATCCTCAAGGAGCTTGCCCCACACCTGGAGATCTCACTGCACGCAGCACACCTCAACCACATGCTGCGCGGGACGGAGGCAGAAGCGGATGCGCAGTTCGTTCGCGCCATATGCGCAGAGTGGGGCATCCCATGCAGCATAGACTCAGTGGACGTGCGTGCCGAAGCCAAGGCACGGCGCCTGGCCACAGAGGAAGCAGCCAGGCAGGTTCGCTATGCGTTTCTGGGGCGGGTGGCCGAAGAAGTCGGGGCTGCCGCTGTTGCTGTAGGCCATACGGCCGACGACCAGGTGGAGACTGTGCTCATGCACCTGCTTCGCGGCTCAGGGCTCGCCGGCCTGCGCGGGATGCTCCCCAGCACGACCCTTGCAAACCTTCACCTCCTCGGGGCAAGAGGAGGCCCAGCCGGAGTGCAGCTCATCCGGCCACTGTTGCGCACCTTCCGCACGGAGGTCATTGCCTACTGCGAGCGCCAGGGCCTGCGCCCGCGGCAAGATTCGACCAACCTCGACCGGACCCTTTTCCGCAACCGGCTGCGGCATGAGCTCATCCCCTACCTTGAGACCTACAATCCACGCGCCCGCTCCCTCATCCTGCGCACGGCTGAGCTCCTGGCTGCCGATTATGACTTTCTGTGCCAGGCAGCCGATGAGGCCTGGTGGACCGTCGTGCTGGCGCAGGACGAAGAGCGCATCCTCTTCTCTCTCGAGCGCTTCAGTGCCCTGCACCTCAGCCTGCAGCGCTCCCTCTTGCGACGAGCCGTCTTCGTGCTGCGGCCAGCCCTGCGCGACGTTGGTTGGGTGCATGTGGAGCGAGCGCTGGCGCTCCTCGTGCCACGACCGCGCGTCGGCGCAAGCGCAACCCTGCGGGGTGGCCTTGCTCTCTTTGTCGGCTACGACCGGCTCGCCATTGCCGCGCAGGAATGCGACAACCCTTTTGGCGAGCTCGGCTGGCCACAGCTGCCAGCCGGCACGCAGCTACTCGAGCTTGTGCTGCCGGGGGAGCTTGCGTTCAACTGCTGGCTGCTCAGCGCAACCTTGCTCCCAGTTGGCGAGCTGCCCGCCGATGCCCTGCACAGCCCGCATCCGTGGATTGCTTACCTGGCCCGCGAGGCCTGTGGGCAGAGGCTGTACCTTCGCCCCAGGAAGGAAGGCGAGTGCATCCAGCCGCTTGGCCTCCAGGGCCACAGCAAGAAGTTGAGCGAGCTCATGATCAACTTGAAGATCCCGGCCAGCTGCCGCGCCCGCTACCCCATTCTCGCAAATGAGGAGCACATCCTCTGGCTTCCAGGCTTCCACATCGACCATCGCGCGCGCATTACGCCCGCCACGACAACGGTCGTGGCTGTTTCCCTGAGGCGCAGGTGCGAGGCGGACGCTCCTTGAGCAAAGCCTGGCCTCTAACGCTGCCCAGAGGCCGGCTGATCGGCGTTCTCATGGGCTTGGGCTATGGCAGCGGTTGGGCCGTGTGCACGGTGTGGCTGCGCGGCATCCTCGATCGCTATCAGCTTGAGCCCGGCCCTACCATGTTCTACCGGGGCGCATTCGTCTCGCTATTCCTTTTCGCGCTCATTGGGCCATCTCGCTTGCGCTCCGTACGGCCCAAGCACCTGCCGCTGCTCGGGCTGTTTGGCCTCGTGGGGATCGCGCTCAACAACTATGCATGGGGCTATTCCGTTCACCTGAACGGTGTGACGGTTGCCACGGTCCTTGCCTACGGCGCGCCCATTTTCACGGTGCTCCTTTCACGCCCACTTTTTGGTGAGCGCATTACCCGCCGCAAGCTCTCCTCCCTCTTCCTGGCGTTGGCCGGCTGCACGCTTGTCTCACAGGCCTACGACTTTTCGGGTGTGCGGCTGCAGGCGGCTGGCCTCCTTGTGGCCTTGCTCGTTGCCATCTCCCAAAGTGGCAGAGATCTGTTGGGCAAACAGATAGGGTCACTGTACCCCGAGCTCATCAATCTCTTCTGCGGTTTCGCCATTGGCAGCGCCTTTCTCGGCTCAGCCCAAGCGGCCGGAGTGAGCCGCTTCTCCTTGCCACCCACCGGCTGGCTTGAGCTCGCGTTGATGTCCGTCTTGGTCGGCGCCTCGTACCTCATGTACCTCGGCGCGCTGAGGCGGCTGCCAGTGAGCGTGGCGAGCATACTCGGGCTCTCAGAGGCAGTGACGGCCGCTTTCCTGGCTTACCTGGTCCATGGTGAGGTGTTGAGCGCTGCACAGATAGCAGGCGCAGCCATGGTCGTGGGCGGGGTTGCGCTCCTGGAGGTGAGCGAGGATGCCTGAGCAAGGGCGCATCACCTTGCGCCCGGGCCGGGAGCGCAGCGTCTTGCGGCGCCATCCCTGGATCTACAGCGGCGCAATTGCCTCTGAGGAGTGCCCCGACGGCGCCATCGCCGATGTGCACGCGGCCGATGGCTCTTGGCTTGCGCGCGGCTACTACAACAGCCGCTCCCAGATCCGCGTGCGCATCCTCACCTGGCAAGAAACCGAGAAAGTGGGCACTTCCTTGTGGATGGAACGGCTAGAACGGGCCGTGTGCAGCCGCCTGCAGTTGCCCGAGCTACCCATCTCTTCGGCCATACGGCTTGTCAACGCCGAATCTGACGGCCTCCCCGGGCTGGTGGCTGACCTCTACATCGGCCAGCCACCAGAGGATGCAGCGCCGAGTGTGGCCGTGCTTGTGTGCCAGTTTGGCACCCTCGGGGTGGACCAAAGGCGCATGGAGCTTGCGCGCCTCCTGCAAGAAGCAGTTGAAGGAAGTGAACTGCGCCACCTCTTCCCGTGGCGCAGGCTTTTCCTCTATGAGCGCAGCGACCTGCCAGAGAGGTCACTCGAAGGTCTGCCAACGCGGAAAGGACCTATAGAGGACGACGAGCCACCGGAGGAGCTCCTCGTCCGGGAAGGCAACCTGCGCCTCCCCGTGAGTGTGCGCGATGGCCACAAGACAGGGGCTTACCTCGATCAGCGTTTCAACCGCCTTCGCGTAGCGCGGTACTGCAATGGCGCCCGCGTGCTGGATGCCTTCTGCTACACTGGCAGCTTCGGGCTGCAGGCTCTCGCAGCGGGAGCCCGAGAGGTGCTTGCCCTGGATTCATCGCGCCACGCCCTGGCCATAGCCGCCCGAGCCGTCGCCCTCAACGGCCTGGATGCAGGGAAATGGCAGGCCATCGAAGGAGATGCGCTCCAGGAACTTCGCTCCCTGCGCGCCAAAGGCGCCCGTTTTGACGTCGTCGTGCTCGACCCGCCCAAATTCGCCCAGCACACAAGCCAGGTGCAGGCAGCATGCCGCGGATACAAGGACATCAACCTCCTGGCGATGCAGCTGCTACAACCCGGCGGGATCCTCGTGACCTTCTCGTGCTCCGGCCGAATCTCCCCCGATTTGTTTCAAAAAGTCGTCTTTGCTGCCGCCTGCGACGCGAAAAGAGATGTCCAGGTTCTCGAGCAGCTCAGCCAGGCTCCCGACCACCCAATCCTCCTCACGTTCCCCGAATCCCGGTACCTCAAGGGCTTCATCTGCCGCGTTTGGTGAGCTCGGAGCTCCCGCAGCACGTCACCGCTCTTGGCGAATGGGGAACTTATCCTGCGGTAGCGGTGTGATGATGCAGTACGCTCCCTGCGGGCCCCACTTCGTGAACCAAACTGCATCCTCCGGCGAGAGCCGTATGCAGCCGTGCGAGGCCGGGTACCGGCCCAGCGCCTCCAGCTCCTGGTACACCTTTTGCCCGTTCACCAGCACGTAGGGGGCACCGTGGATCAAGATCCCCCCATCGGCACGAAAGAGGTACCAGCCCTCGTCCTGAGTGGTGCCAAAAGAGGAAAAGGTCCCGACGTAGTGGCCAATGCGGCCCTCCCATGCAGGCGTGTAGGTATTGGGCGTGGGCTTGCCGGTGCTCACCGGCATGATGCGCAGGAGCAGGCCGTCCTCGAACACGTACATCACCTGCAGGGCCTGGTCAATGATCACCAGCTTGCCTCTGGAGTGCTCAGCCGGCACCGTTGGCACCGGGAAAGGGGTCGCTGTTGCCGTTGGGGTGGGCGTGGGCGTGGGTGTGACGGCCGGCGTGGCCGTCGGGCTCGGCGATGGTTCCGGTGTTGGCGTCAGCTCCGCAGCTTCCGGCTGGAAGCTCTCGGCAACGGGCGGGTCAGCCTGCCGGATGAAGCTCGGCAAAGCTGCAGCACCGCTGATGAGGACAAAGCTTATCGTCACAAGCAGCGGGATGACGAGGATGGCATTCAGCCTAGTCTCCACCGCGCATGTGCTCCTTGAATCGGTCCAGAGCCAGCCGCAGCCGCGCGCTATCCTGCGCCACAGTGAGGTCAGAGCGGGTGCGCTCCAGGACCATGCGCACCATATCTGTGTTGCGGCGCAACCCCCCTGTAACCGCTTCCGGGAAATCCACGGTCATGAGGAGCCAGTAAGCCTCGTCCATGATGGCCAGGATTTCCTCAGCCCGTTCCAGCCTATCCTCGCGGATGAGGTCGAGGACGTGGCGGCGCATCTCGCCCAACGCCTCAGCTAGGCCGTTCAGGTATGCAGCAGGCTCCACACCGAGCTCCTCTGGGCTCGGTACCTCCGCGTCAGTGAGGACAGCGTGGGTAATGTGCGCCTCCGCGTACTCCTTGAGGGCGTCCTGCGTGTAGCCGGCGAAGTATATATCCGGGTGCTCAGCGAGCGAACGCCTCATCTGCGCAGCCAGCTCATCAGCCCGTTGCAGCAACTCTCGTGCCTGCGCAAGGTCCGCTCGATGGGTGGCCCTGATGGCGTTCGCGCAAAGGCGCACCAGATCCCGGGAGCGAGCAAACACTGCCTCTCGCACCTGGTTTTTCTCATCGAGGCGGGCCCGTAGCCCCTCCACAATCGAGCGCAAGCTCATGAAGCCCCCAGGCACAGCACCTTGGCGCGCAAGTTTAGCAAAGGCGCACTCAGCCCACAAGAGCCGCGGCCCTCGAGGTTCGCCTTCCTGGCACAGCACGCCTGTGCCGCTGGGAAAGTCTTGGCGCCCAGCGCAGCTGGTTGGGGCCCACCTCAGGAGCAGCGCAACAGCTCAGCGGTAGAGCCCGCGCAACGCATAGTAACGCACGCGCAGCACGTCCTTCAGATTGCGCCACGAGTCATGCAGTGGGTTCACCTTGCTCCCAGGGCCATAGCGCCACTGCACAGGAACCTCTGCAACTCGGTAACCCTTGCGATGAGCGAGGTAAAGGAGTTCCACGTCGAAGCCGGTGACAGCAGGCCGGCTCAGGACTGCAGCGTTTGGCCCATACAGGCGGACACTCTGGAAGATGTCATCAGCTGCACGCCTGCTAAAGGCCTTAAAGCCGCACTGAGTGTCTTTGTGCTGCCCAAGGATGAGCAGCCGCACAAGGAGGTTAAAGGCACGCCCCATAAGGTGCCGCAACGGCGGCTCGTTCAGCCGCAGCGCGCCATAGGCCTCGCGGGAGCCAATGGCGACATCGGCCCCAGCCTGGAGCGCCGAGAGCAGCTTGCCCACCTCTTCGATCGGCGTCGCGAGGTCTGCATCTGCAAAGAGCACAAACTCGCCGCGTGAGGAAAGCACTCCTGTCCGCACAGCGTAGGCTTTGCCACGGTGATCGTTGCGCAGGAGCCGCAGCCCAGGCTCGCCGGCGCACAAGCCCTCAACAATCTGCGCCGTCTGGTCAAGGCTGCCGTCGTCAACGACAATCACTTCCCAGGTGTAGGGCTGCGTGCGCAGATAGGCGCAGACAGCGCGCAGGTTAGCCTCTATGCAATCAGCCTCGTTGTACACCGGGATGACGACCGAGAGATAAGGACGTTCCGCATCCATAGACCCACTCATGACTCTGGCTCGACGCGCCGCCATATAGAGTATTGGGGCCAATAATAAGCGTCAACCGAGAAGGCCGCACCTTGGCACCGCCATTTGCAAGCATCTCGGCCGCAGCTATAATGCTGCCTGTGGAAGAGTGGCCCGGCCGAAGGGTTACAGGGCGAATGTGGGTGAGACGCATCGGGCCACCTTGGGAGGGGCTTTGCGAGAGTTTTTGATTGGCCTTGCGCCGTTCTTGCGCGCTGTGCAGCTTTTGATTTGCTTTGCACTCATTGGCGTGGTCATCCTCCAGGCCCGCAGTGGGGGCCTGGGTTCGATTTTCGGCGATACCTCGCTTTACCGCACAAGAAGAGGTCTCGAGCGCACGCTCTTCCAGGCGACAATTTTGCTGGGCGTGCTATTCGTGCTCTTCTCGATGCTGAACGTTTTGGCCACGCCGTTGCCCACGTAAAAGCCTGTGCTGAGCGAACGTTCTGGCCCACCAGGCCTCCATGGGCTGCGCTGGCAGGTTGTGGTAGCTGGGGTGGGTGCTCTCATCCTCTTGGGTTTTCTCCTGCAATCGGCAGCAGCCTATGAGACTGTCCTTGTCCCCGCTGCCGGCGGCACCTTGGTGGAGGCGATGGTCGGTGGGCCACGGTACATCAACCCGCTCCTGGCCGCATTTAACCGCGTGGATGCCGACATCAGCGCCCTCGTCTTCTCTGGGCTCACACGGCTGGATGGATGCGGCAATGTCCTGCCGGATCTTGCCGAAAGCTGGGAGATCTCAGCCGATGGCCTGAGCTATACCTTTCACCTCCGGCCCGACGCGGCCTGGCAGGATGGTGTGCCGCTTCTCAGCCGCGATGTCCTCTTCACGATCGGCCTCATTCAGAGCCCGGACTTCCCGGGCCCTGAGCCACTGCGACGCTTTTGGCGGGATGTGCGCGCTGAGCTTCTGGACGATCACACCATCCGCTTCGTGCTGCCTGCCCCCTATGCGCCTTTTCTTGCCCATACGACACTCGGCATCTTGCCGGAGCACCTGCTCAAGGGCGTTTCAGCCGCAGGGCTCACGGAGCTGGAGTTCAACCGGCTCCCTATCGGCAGCGGCCCCTACAAGGTCATAGAATCCGATGTTGCGCACGTTGTGCTCTCGCGCAATGAGCTGTACTACGGGGAGAAGCCGCTCCTAGAAGAAGTCGAATTCCGGTTCTTCCGGGACTATGGGGAGGCGCTCAGAGCTCTGGAGCTTGGCCAAGTGATGTCCCTGGCGCAGGTGCCAGCGGAACTCTTGCCACGCGCGGCTGGGCTCGAAGGGGTCAACCTCTACTCGGCACCCCTTTCGCGCCTGGTACTTGTCCTCCTCAACCTGCAGAACCAAAATGCTCCCTTCCTTTCCGAACAGCCAGTGCGGCAGGCACTTTTGTACGGGCTCGATCGGGAGGCGCTTGTTTTGCGCGTGCTGGAGGGGCGCGGGCTTGTGGCCCATGCGCCCTATGCGAGCTGCTCATGGGCGCTAAACCCGAAGGGCGCCACCTATGCATACGATCTGCCGCGCGCCAAGGACTTGCTCGAAGCAGCCGGCTGGGTGGATCAGGATGGCGACGGCACACGCGAGAGAGATGGCACCCGCCTCCAGCTCAACCTGTTCGTGATAGATGATCGCTCGCTGGAAGCCGTGGCGCGGGAGATCGCCAGGCAGTGGCTCGCTCTGGGCGTGCAGACGACGGTCGTTCCCCTGCCGTTCACCGAGCTCGTCGGCCAGGCGCTCGAGCAGCACAGGTTCGACGCCGCCCTCATCGAGGTCGCCCTGGGAGGGGATCCTGATCCGTATGTGCTGTGGCACTCATCGCAGGTCGACGAGGGGCAGAATTACGGTTCGTTTGTGGACCGTGAGGCGGATGCGCTACTGCAGCAAGCCCGGCAGCAATGGAGCCAGGCTGAGCGACAGGCCATGTACTACCGCTTCCAGGAGATCTTCGCTGCACAGCTGCCAGCGCTCCCCCTCTATTACCCCGTCTACACATACGCGGTCAGCAAGGGCGTCCGAGGCGTCGAGCTTGGGCCGCTCATTGAGCCAGGCGATCGCTTCCGCTATCTGGCCAAATGGTACGTGAACTTCCGCCGCCTGCGGGTGCGGCAGCCGCAAACAGAGCTAGGGGAGTAGCGCCATGGCATGCCTCTTGCAGGCCGATATGGCGCTGTGCGCTGCTCTGTAGCGTTGGCCACGTTGGGATCCACATTGCGGCAACGCGCTTGCGCAGCAGGAGCCGTGCGCGGCGGCCCACAGGGCAGTTGGGCCTTTTTTGACAAGGGGCTCGGCATATGTTATCTATAGAAGCAGCTAGCGCCGAAGTGGTGGAACTGGCAGACACGCAGCGTTCAGGGCGCTGTGAGCTTTGCGCTCATGTGGGTTCAAATCCCACCTTCGGCACCAGTTGCAGCCCCAGCTCTCCGCTGGGGCTTTTGCGTTGAGCACCGCAGAGGAGGAGCTGTGGCCTGGGCGCGCAGACGGGAGGTGCCACGCATCGTTCCTGCGCTAGTGGCTCTCATCCTGCTCCTTTCGATTCCCCTGGCCATCGGCTACCTCCGACAAGCCCAGGTGGGCGCGCGCTGGCACCGCATGGCTGCCGAACTGAGCGCACAACTCGCCACAGCAACAGCAGAGCATGCGGCACTGCAGGCGCGCAAGCAGTACGTCTCCACCGATGCCTACGTCGAGGAGGCAGCTCGCTCCCGGCTGCGATGGGCAAGGGCGGGGGAAGTGGTCGTCGTGGTCCTGAACGCCACGCCCACCCCTTTCTCCCCTATCTCATCACTCCCCTGAGAGCCACCAGGCAGCGGCGCATGGCCGCCCGCTGAGAACACCTTCTGTCAGCAGCTAGCCTTTGCTCTTTGCTTGCCCTGTGGCACGGTGCTACCATCATCGCAGGGCCTGCTGCGAGGCAGGCCTGAGTCGTCCGTTGGGTAGCGGAGGGCATTTCTGGGGTGCCTGCTGTTTCCATAGAGCCAGTGCAGACCAAGGCTCAGCTGAAGGAATTCGTGGCTTTCCCCTGGAGGGTCTACGCCAATGACCCGCTTTGGGTGCCACCTTTTTTCCGCGAGCGCATGCAGTTCTTCAGCCCAAAGCACAACCCCTTCTTTGAGCACGCTGATGTGCAGCTTTTCCTGGCCAGGGGGCGCGATGGGCAAGCTCTAGGGACTGTTGCGGCCATCATTGACCACCTGCATATCTCCTTTCACCAGGAGCAAGTTGGCTTCTTTGGCCATTTTGAGTGCGTGGACGACGCAGAAGTCGCCCGAGCGCTGTTTACCGCTGCAGCCAATTGGCTCTCAGAGCGAGGCATGACAGCCATGCGCGGGCCGATGAACATGTCCACGAACCACGAGTGCGGCCTGCTGGTGCAGGGCTTCGACAGCCCGCCGGTTGTCATGATGACCTACAACCCCCCGTACTATGAACGCCTCGTGCAGGACGCTGGGTTCAGTAAGGTCATGGACCTCTACGCCTACATCCTCAACACAGATTTTTACCAGAACCAGGTCGATAACCTTCCGCAAAAGGTGCTCGAATCCTGCCGAAAGCTCAAAGAAGAGGGGAAGATCCGCATCCGCAAAGCAAGCCTTGCCCGCTTTGAGCAAGAGCTTGTGGCTGCCAAACAGGTTTACAACTCGGCGTGGCAGCGGAACTGGGGCTTTGTCCCCATGACAGAAGCTGAAATAGAGCACCTGGCAAGGGGGCTCAAGCGCTTCATTGACCCGGACCTTGTGTACTTCGCCGAGGACGATGGGCGGCCAGTGGGCATCGTCGTCGCCCTGCCCGACATCAACGAAGTCCTGCTGCGCATTCGGCCACGGCCGGGGGGCTTTCTGCGCTTCCTTTATGATGGGGCCCGGTTCCTGTGGGCCAAGCGCACTCGCCCACGGCTCTTCCGGTGGCTCATCATGGGTGTGGTCGAAGGATACCGCGGCCGGGGCATCGATGCCTGCTTTTACGTGGAAACAGCGCGGGCTGCGCTTGCCAAGGGCTACACACAGTGCGAAATGTCCTGGATACTGGAGACAAACACGATGATGAACCGCATCCTCCAGCGGCTGGGTGGCCGCATCTACAAGGTGTACCGCATCTACGAGAAGCCGCTGTCAACATGATGCAAGGTGGAGAGGGGATGCGAGAGCTCACGAGCCAGCCCATAGAAGAACTCGCGGAGGATGTGTACGTTTGCACCAGGTACTACGGCGCGAACGTTGGCTGCGTCGTCACATACGAGGGTGCGGTGTTCGTGGATGCGCCGATAGTGCCGGCACAGGCTCGCGCTTGGCTGGCAGATCTTCAGTACCTTACCGCTGCCGAGTTCCTGTACACCTTTGTCACGGATGCGCATCCGACGCATTCGCTCGGCTGCATGCACCTTAGGGCCAAACCCATTGCCAACGAGCGCGCCTATCGCTCCCTGGCCCGCTATACTCCCACGATGCGCGAGAAGGTCTACGAGCTCTTCCAGGATTGGGCACCTGAGGTTATAGAGGAGCTCAGGGATTTTGAGCCACTGCCGCCAGAGATCACCTTTGACGAAGAGCTTGTCCTCTATAAGGGCGGGCGAGAGCTGCACATGATCCGCATCGGGGGGCACACGCCTGCTACAAGCGTCTTCTTCGTGTCCGATTGCCGCGTCCTTTTCACGGGGGACCTGGTGGTGGAAGGCACCGCGCCCTTCCTCGGCATGGGGGATCTGGGAGAGTGGCTGGATGGGCTGGGCCAGCTGCTTGAGCTTCAACCAAAGCTTGTGGTCCCCGGGCACGGCAAGCCAGGCGGGCCAGAGATCATTGAGCGCATGAAGGGGCGGCTCGAGCGTCTGTTTGAGGGCGTGGCCACCCTTGTTGCTGAGGGCCGCAGCCGGGCTGAGACAATCACACGCATGCTGCCGGTGCTTGAGGAGTTTGAGATCGAGGAACAATGGCGCAAGCGAGCGGAGAGATCGTTC
Organism: Anaerolineae bacterium; assembly: GCA_028275325.1. GTDB lineage: Bacteria > Chloroflexota > Anaerolineae > DRVO01 > DRVO01 > JAPWUW01. Next base: position 20,097 of record JAPWUW010000009.1, read on the forward strand.
CGCACGAGCATAGGGCGAATCTACGAGGACCTGAAGGCTCGGAAGCTGGGGCCGGAGCAACGGGCGGAATAGAACAACAGGAGAGCTCTCGCCAGGGCACTGGCGGCTTTCTGCAGGATTTCCTTGAGACGCTGCTCCTGGCGCTGGTGCTCTTCGTTGCTGTGCGTGCCACGTTGCAGAACACGCGCGTGGATGGCCATAGCATGGAGCCAGCGCTTCGCGATGGGCAATACCTGCTCGTCAACAAGCTGGCTTACAAGTTCTCGCACCCCCGGCGGGGCGATATTGTCGTGTTCCCTTCGCCACAGGATAGGCGACGCGTGTTGATCAAGCGGATAGTTGGCCTGCCTGGCGAGGAGGTGGCGATTGTCTCCGGCCAGGTGTACATCAACGGTGTGGCGCTCGATGAACCCTACATACTCAAGGCCAATGCCAATGGCAGCTGGGGCCCACGAGTTCTCGGCCCCAATGAGTACCTTGTTCTGGGTGACAACCGCGACAATAGCAACGACTCCCGCAGCTTCGGCCCCATAAGCGAGGAGGACATCATCGGCAAGGCCTGGTTCTCTCTCTGGCCGCCCGGGTTGCACATCGGGCAATTACCGCAGATGACTGCCGAGAGCAACATGGCGGCCAAGCGCTGAAGGATAGCCTCCGCCTGAGGAGGCTGTTGGCAAAAGGAGGGGCCCATGGATCAGGCACCAAGGGTGTTGCGGGGCGAGGTTGCTAACGCCGAGGAGTTGAGGCAGATACTTCGTCAAGCAGAGCTGGCTGTGACCAACGCCCGTGGCCGCGGCCCAGCACATGTCTTGCGCTACCTGCACATGCTGGACGCCATAGAAGAGGCCATCCCTCGCCTGGAGCAGGAGTTTGGCGTAGACCTCAAGCCGGAGCGCACCAGGCTCGAGACGCTCGAGAACATGACGCGCAGCCGTGCCCGTCAGCTCCTGCGCGAGGTCGGCACCGGGCGCCTGCGCACCGAGCGCCAGACCCTCGGACGGGAAAGCCTCGGCTGGTGGTGGTATCTCGACGAGTTCGTCGCTGAGCGGCGGCAGCAGGCCCTGCGCCGTTGGGGCATTCGGGCAGCCATCGTGGTTGGGTTGCTGCTTGTCGCCGGGCTTGTCTACCAGTTCTTCCTGGCGCCGCCTCCCGAACAGCAGTTGCTCAGCCAGCGCCTTTCAGAAGGCGAAACGCTCCTGCTCAAGGGCGATGTTCAGGGGGCCCTTGCCCAGTATGAGGCTGCGCTGGCGCTGGACGGGCAAGACCCCGCCATTCACATGAGCATTGGTGCCATCTACGAGCACCTTGGCAATGAGGAGAAGGCCCGAGAGCACTACGAGCAGGCCAGGGCACTCTGCCACTCCGAAGCGGAGTTCCACGCCAACCTGGCGCTGGTGCTCTACCGGCTGGCTGCCGGCGGCGCTGACACGCTGCAGCGGGCCGAGCAAGAGGCGCTACTTGCCCTGGAAAAGGACCCGGAATACGCCCTTGCCCACTTCGCCCTTGGCAACGTTTACGAGCTCCAGGGCAAGATCCCAGAGGCCATCCACGAGTTCGAGGTCGCTTCCAACCTGAGCGGGGATCCATCGCTCATCGTGCTCGCGCGCATGCGCATGGGCATGCTCATGCAGCGGCCATTTGAGGTTGGGACCCCCCAGGCCGAGGGGACGCCTCGCTAGCGCAGCTGCAGGTAGGTGGCCAGCAACTGCGGGTGCAACCCCACAGCCACTGTGGCTGCGGCCACAAAGGCAATCGCTGCCAGCGGCAACGCCTGTTCCCGCTCCCGGCGGTGGTCTGCGGCAGGATTTAGGGCCAAGCGCGCACAGGCAATGCCGGCGCCGATGCACAGCGCGGTGACCAGGCCCCCGAACCTTGCTGCCCTTGGAAGGCTCAGGGCAAGCGTTGCATAGACCGGGAAAAGGGGAGTGGCGGGCAAGCCCGCCATGGCGAGACAAGCTAGCGTCGCCAGCACGGCCTGCCCGGCACGGCGCTCTATTGCCAGAAGCGATGGCCAACCAAGCTGCAGCAGCACCAGCGGCAGGATGCGCGCTGTGAAGGCGATCATTGTGGTCGGCGCCAGAGCTGTGGCACCAAGGGCTGGCAGGAGGGACGGCACGAGCAAGGCGAACTGGCCCTGCACAAGTGCCGCAGCGCATTCCTGGGCCGATGCCGCTATTGCCGCGCGATAGCTGCAGTAGGCCACTGTGGCCGCTGCCGCCAGCAACAGCAGATCCGGGAAAAGCGTTTCGCCAAGCCAGGCGAACTGCTGGCTGCAACGCCATACGAGCAACAACGCCGCCGGCTTCAGCGCCAGAGAGATGAAAGCTGCAGCGGGCAGGTAGGCATCCACCCCCAGGCTCAGCTCCCAGAAACCAAAAGGCACTAGTCCGAGCAGCAGCCCGCTCGCCGCAGCTACAGCCACAAACCCGGGCCGGCTCCCCGCCTCCCCTGCTGCCTCCATGGCAGTTGCTCCGTAGGCCAGAGCGAGGCAACCGACCGTTAGCGCTGTGAGGTACTGCACCCCACCGGTGGGCCTTTTCGGCTCTCCCAGCGAGAGGGCCGCCGCCCCGCCACCCGCAAGCAGCAACATTGCCCCTATCGTCAGGTTCTCGATGCAGCTCGCCAGGGCAAGCAGCGAAAAGGCCACAAGCGAGCTCGAGGCAAAAAGCCCCAGAGAGGGCCGCAACACAAGCAGCCCGTTGCAGAGCACAAGCGCACCCAGTGCCGCCAGGAGCACACCCTTGCCCTCTGCCGTAAGCGTGAGCGAGCGCCCAATCAGTTCCGTCTGGGCACCCACCGGGAAAGAGCGCAAAACCCCCGCCACCACGACGCCAGCAGCGGCGGCCAACATGTGCGGCAGCCGCGGCCATGGCCGCAGGAAGTAGATCAGACCCCCAACCACTGCCGGCAGAGCCAGGAGGCTCACCAAGCTGCCAAAAGGGCTCACTGCTCTCCCCTTGCCCCGGGCCAGAGTGCAAGCTGAGAGGCAGCTAAGGCCACAGCAAACGAAGCCAGGGCCATCGCCCCGATGACGAACAGGCTAGCCTCCGCCGTGCTGCCCGCATAGTACAGGAGGCTGCAGCCAATGAGCGTGAGCAGGGCAACCGTCGCCTTAAAGGGAGCCCTCGTCGTCAGGAGAACTTCCAGCGCCGCCAGCCCGAGCCAAAGCGCTATGAGCTGCGGCAAGAGAAGCCCTCTTGACCTGCTTGCCACCGAGAAGGCCGCCCACATGGCAAAAAACCCAAGCAGGGCAGATAGAGCGTAGTACCGCCTCCCCACCGGACCGTGCGATCGCCTGGAACGCAGATCGGCCGCCGTGAACTGCATGATCAGGGCAACGAACACTCCCGCCAAGATCACCGCAAGCGCAAGCTCTGCAGACGCGATGGCACTCAGCACCGTGCCAATCAGCAGGTATACACCCAGAAGGCAGAGGACAAGCAATGCCTCGGAGTTGGAAACAATGATGCCGAGCCCAACCACAAGGCTTGCTATCAGAATCGCCTGTTGGGAAACGCCCAGGGCAAAGCGCGCAAGCCACTGCAGGGCAGCGTTCATCTCAAATCGTCCCAGCCGCCAGAGCGAGCAGTGCCAGCCCCACAAGCACTGGCCAGCTCAAAGCCGCCTCCCCTTCCACGAGCCGTGCCAGCAACCGCAAGCCGAGCAGCACACCCCGCCACCGCCCCCCGCCTAGCAAGCCCACCAAGGCAGCATCCCGGTCTGCGTGGCCTCGCACGCCCCGGCTCGCAAGTAGAGAAGCGCTCCGCCATGCCGCAACCACAGCGACCCCTAAAATCAATACCGGCATGGCCAGCTCCCAAGCCCCAACCTCCGGCGCAGCACTGCCGCCTTCTTGGAAAGCAGCCGGAAAGGCGGCCACACTTGCCAGCATGCCAAGCGTCACCACTGCAGCGGCCTGCCCCCACGGTGCGCTCACCTCGCCTGTGCGCACTCGCAAAAGGCCAACTGAGAGCGCCGAGAGGCTGACCCCGGCCAAAACGGCCCAAATGACGGCAAGCACTGCCGAGAACCCGTGGGCCAGCGATGCCCCAGCAGCAATGGCATAACTCCCAAAAGGCAAGCCCGGCAAAGGCACAAAGCACAGGGCCGGCAAGGCGGCCAGCACGAGGCGCGCCTCGCGACGCCAGCGTGCCAGTGGTCCCATGGCCGAAAGAACCGACCCCAGGGCAAAGGCCAGGACAGCATAAGCGCAAGCCGCACCAAAACCCTCAGCAGGTGGTGCCAACACTGCGGCTGCCAGGATCAGCAAGAGCATCGCCAGCGCTGCCTGGGCCGGCATCGTTAGCCTCAAAGCAGCCACCCAGGCGGCGCGACCAGCTGCCAGAAAAGAGAGGAGCAGGAAGGCGAGCGGCAGGCTCGCCTGCCGAGCGGCAAGCCCAACGCGCGCAAGCGCGTAGCAGCCTGAGAGCAGGGCCACCGCGAGAAGCAAGGAAGCACCTCCCCGACGAGCAGCGCTCAGGCCCCAGCAGCGGTAGGCACGACAGATGACACCGAGGACGGCAAGGGCCCAGGTGAGCGCCGGCAGCGCCTCCTGGCTGAGCAGCAGCCCCTGAATGGAGACACCACCAAACAGCGCAGCTACCATCACCGTGCCGCTCAGTACCCCCCATTGGTGGAGGCCTATGGCCTGCGCCGGGAAAACAACCGACAGCGCAAGCTCCACCAGCAACCAGCTCAAACAGAGCGCTGGAAACCCCCCTGCGAAAAAGCCCAGCAAGGCCACAGCCAAGAAGACCATAGCACCTGGCAGCTCCCCCGGTTCCAACACCAGCACCGCTGCCAAACCAACCCCAAGTGCAAGCCGTGCCCAAGCAAGCGACATGGGCGTGGTCGCGAGGTCGAGAATGGGGAGCACCAAGGGTCCCACGGCAAAGGACCGCAGCGGGGCGTAGAACCTCCCTTCCTGCAAAGTGGCCAGGAGCGAACCCAATACACATGCTGCAGCCGCAAGCTGCATACCGAGCGCGCCGACGAGAGCCAATCGCCGCAGCCCCCAGAGCAAAAGCGCGCCCAGAACAAGCGGCACCACTGGGCTCAAGATGATTAGCGGCGAGACAATCGAGACCGTTTCCACAGCGAGCCCGATAATACCCGAGCTCGACTAGTATGGCAAAGGCACCCACCGTGCCCAAGAGAGGCCCCCAGACCGAAGCGCACCTCACCCAAGGCACATTGCATTGCCGCAGCAGCGTGGTACATTGGCCGCAGACTAACACTAAGGGAGAAACCGCAT
>JAPWUW010000125.1 GCA_028275325.1 Anaerolineae bacterium
GCCATCCTGCACCTTGCCTCGACCTACTACAGGCACAACCAGCCGCTCTTCAACTACGGCACGGCCATGCAGCCGATCGAGGGCGCCCTTCATGCGCTCCTGGAGTGCCACTGGAGCACTGATGTCCTGCCGGAAGATGCGGCCCTCGCGCGCATGCGCCGCTACGCGCTTCTTGTCCTCCCGGAGCAAGAGAGCCTCAGCCCCCAGATGCAGCAGGCACTGGCAGAATACGTGGCTGGGGGCGGCTGTCTCATCATGAGCGGCGCACATCTGGCGCGCGAGTTTGGCAACTGGCTCGGGCTCGAGCCGGATGGCGAGCCTCTGCCACAGGCCATCCTGCCGACACCTGATGGTCGATCCGTCACGCTGAGCGGGCCGTGGCAGCCGGTGCGGCTGCGCGGGGCGGGTGCGCTCGTGCCCCACCTGAGTGGCCGGGATCCAGAGCAGGATAAGACAGAGGTGCCGGCTATCACCCTGACTTGCCAGGGACAGGGCAGGGTGCTTGCGGCACACGGGCCACTATTTCGGGATTACTTCCTCGGCCACTACCCCCTGCTGCGCAGCCTCATCCGGTCCCTGCTCGCAGAGCATGCCCCCGCGCCGCTTGTGCAGGTGATGGGGCCGCCCTGGGTCGAGCTTGTGCTGCGCCGCAAAGGGCAGGCGGTTGTGATACACCTCATCAACCGCGGCGCCGCCGAGGCGCTGGGCCCAAACCGCGTGGTCGTGGAGCACCTGCCGCCAGCAAGAGAGCTCGAGCTGCTCGTGCGCTGGGATGCCCCGCTTGCGCGCGTTCTTGTGGCCCCCGCCGAAACAGCCATCTCCTGGCAGCAGGAGGATGGCGCCGTGCGGCTGCGGGTGCCGGAACTTGCAGTTCATTGCGCCATAGCGCTTGAGCCCCGCTGAGCGCTCACCCCGGGGTGGGGATGATCAGCACCTGCCCGACGCTGATGCGGCTCGGGTTTTCGATGTTGTTGAGTGCCGCGATCGCCTCGACGCTCACGCCAAACTGGCGGGCAATAGCGCTCAGGTAATCGCCTGGCTGCACGACGTAGATCACCGGCGTCGGCGTGGGAGTAGGCGTCGGGGTCGGGGGCAATGGAGTTGGCGTGGCTGTTGGCGTGGCCGTCGGTGTCGGCGTTGGGGTTGGGGTCGGGGTAGGCGTGGGCGTTTCGGCCGGCACTATGGCAGGCAGCGCCACAGTGCTTGTGGCCGCGCGTGTTGGCGCTGGCCTCTCGCTGCGGGGCCCCCAGAGGTCCTCGAGCAGGCTGGAATTGAGCAGCCAGCCGATGCCCAGGATGGCCAGCACAGCCAGGGGGATGACGAAATAAAGCACCGAAGGCCGCGGACGCCCGTAATAAATGCGGGGGTTGCGCGGCGTGCTCAGGCAGCCACTCGAGCTGAGCTTGCCGAGATCCAGCCGGAAACGCCTTTCCTGTGGGGATTGTGTCTCTTCCACCATATGCGCCTCATGCCAAGCAACTCGATCTTAGCGCAAGGGGCGCTTTTGAGCTAACCCGGCCTATAGCCAGGGAGGCCGGCAGGCTCAGGCGCGGGCTGGGCGGGCGCTTGCCAGGTTCGTCCTCAGGAAGGGCTCCTCGGCGCTCAGATCCCCGTAGCAGACCTGGGCAGCCGCCTTGCAGCCGCCCTGACAGGTTGCCCTGTGCCGGCAGCTAGCGCAGAAGGCGGGGAGGGCGCTCACAAACGGGAAGAGCCGTTCCGGCGAGATGATAGCGGCAAACGGCTCCTGCCAGAGGTTGCCAAGGACAGTGGGCGTGTGGTTGCAGGGGCGCACGTCCCCAGAAGGGTCAATCGTGTAGTAGGCGCGCTGGGAGCCAGCAGCGCAGAAGCCATGCCAGAGGTGTGGGTACTCGCTCATGTCTATGAGGCATGGCTGCAGCGGAATCGAGCAAGAGATGGGCAGGCCGAGCGCTGTAGCTGCCCGTTCCGCCACACCGAGCGCCTCGCGCACCTGGCCAAGGGTGGGCAAAAGCTCCTCGAGGTGGGCGAGACCGCGGCCCCCCGGGTTGAAGCGGTTGAACATGACGCCGCGCGCGCCGAAGGCATAGGCAAGCTTCAGCGTCTCGCCCAGGTCGGCTATATTGCGCTTTGTGGCGACAAATACTGCCACTGCCTGGCCGCGATGCTTGCGGATGTGCGCCAGGGCAGCGAGCACGGCATCAAAAGCGCCGCTTGCGCCCGAGAGGGCATCGTGCACCTCGCGGCGGAAGCTGAGAAGCGGCAGCTCAAATATCGTGACGCCTGCTTCTATCAGCCGGGCGGTCAGAGCCTCGCTCAGGAGATGACCGTTGGTGATGAGGTTGACCTTTGGGCCTCGGCGGGCGATGAACTCCACAAGCTGCGGCAGGTCCGGCCGGAGGAGAGGCTCACCACCTGTGAGAACGAGGGTGCGGCAGGTTACTTGCTCAAGGAGGCGCTCCAGGAGCGGCTCCAGCGGGGCACAGTGACCTTCAGCCGCCACATCCAGGCCTGCCTGCCCAGCGTAGCCGGGTGCAGACCAGAAGTTGTAGCAGTGGAGGCAGGCATGGTTGCAGGAGCGCGTCACCTCTAGGATGACGCTCTGCAGGAAGATTCTGCTCACCCCCCATCACGCTGAAGGAGAAGTGCCACCAGGATCTCCGCCGCCTCTCGGCATTCCGGCGGGATCTCAAGCTCAATTTCGGCAAGCTTGGGCCAACTGGCCCGGTCCCCTGCCTCCATGACCTGCTTGCGTATGGCGTCCCGTTTTTCCTCCGCAAGGGTGAGGTAAGCTAAATCTCGCTCGATGGCCGCCCGGGCCTCAGCCACTGTGGCCTCGTCGATCTGGCTCGTCTTGGCCATTTCCTCAAGAAGCTCCGCTTGGCGCTGCAGGTCAGACCGGCCTTGGAGCTCGTAATCTGGATACGGTGCCGGCAGGTAACAGGTGATCGGGGCGCCTTTGCGCCAGACGTGCCAGGCGGCCTCGCTGAAGGCCACCTGCATCTCATCGGCCACGTTGGCGTTCAGCTCCCGGGCCTCGACGAGCGAGCGCAGGGCATCCTCGTGTTCCCTAACGAGCTCCTCGAGGGCGCGCTGCCCCGCCTCGAGATCCTTGGCCTTCTCGCTCAGCGCATCGAGCGAGTACCAAAGCTCGCGCAAGCGCTGCCAGCCAGCGCCTGCGAAGCTCACGGTAGGCTCAGTGGGCGTGGCAAGCCCTGCGGGCAAACTCGGTGTTGGTGGGAGTGGCACGTAACATGCGGCACCGCCGCAGCCCGCACCGGTGAGACCGGCCAGCGCAACCCCGACCGCACGCATGAACTCGCGCCGATCCAGCCGCATACTGCAACCTCCTTAGCCAAGGCTTGCGCTCCCCATGCACTGACCGGCCCCAGACATTTTGCAGTGGAGCGACCCTGTTCGTGGGGAGAAGATCAGCAGGCGCAGCGCCCAGCTCTCATTATAGGTCGGTTACCAAGCACTGCAAAGCCTTACGGCCCATTTCACTCTCGGGCCGCACAGTGCGGCTCCAACGCACGTTGGCCACGAGTGAACCGCTCGGGAGTGTGTCTCTCCCACCCACCCGCCCCGCGGTTTGGCTCCAGTTTTGGGGGCGGGTGGGTGGGAATGCCTCCCTGAACTGCAACAAGGACCGCCAAGGTGCTTTGGCAGCGACAGGAAAAGGGCGGGTGGGTGGGGATGCCTGCCTCAGCTGCTACATTGGCCGCCAATGTGCTTTGGCAGCACGGGGCGCAGCAACGATAGGGCAACTCCGCGGCCAACGCTCTCCTCACAAGAGTTATGGCCGCTGGTTCCGTTGCACCGTGGCCGCAAGCGCGGCATCCGAGGGCCAAGTCTCTCCCACCCGCCCGCCCTGCGGTTTGGCTGCAGTTTTGGGGGGCGGGTGGGTGGGGCAGTTTCTCCAGGGCAGCGACGGCGGCCAATGTGCATGGACAGCGACAGGGGCGGGTGGGCGGGCAGTTTCTCGAGGCCAACAACTGCGGCCACGGTGCTCTGGCAGCGAAGAGTGGGCGGGTGGGCGCGACAGTTTCTCGAAGGCGACCAATGGCGGCCAAGGTGCTTTGGCCACAAGGGATGCGGCAACAGGTCTTTTCGGGGAGGGCGATCCGTCTCGCGGCGGCAGGCTTCGGCCAAAGTTCTCAGCAGAGAAGTCCCCTCTGCTGTATCCCACGGACCTTGGCCACTCGTGTGTAACGCCGGAGGAAGCCCCGCCTGCCCCTGTGGGCGCCAAGGCAGCCCGGCGGCACACTTGGTGGGCGTGAGCGAGACTTTCCCTCCAGCCCACCTCGGCGGCGAGCGCACGCTTTTGTGAACTTGAGCCCGGTGCGCGCAGCTGCTAGCATTCTGGCCCGCCTGCAACCCTTATAGAGGAGGAGAACATCGTGGAAGGCAACGCCTCAGGGCTTTCGCTGGCCAGGGCCCGGTCAGGGCGAGCCTGGTGGCGCAGCGCCCTTGCTTACCTGGAGCTAACGAAGCCACTCTCGGTGGCGCTACTTGTCTTCACCGGCGTCGGTGGCCTCTTTGTTGGCAGTGGCGGGCGGCCAGATGGCCGCAGCCTTGTCCTTCTCCTGCTTGCCGGCACAGCTGGAGCCAGCGCTGCCAACGTCATAACCTGTTACATCGACCGCGACATGGATGCCATCATGGTGCGCACCCGCCGGCGGCCGCTCCCGACCGGGCGCGTGGCGCCGCCCTCTCGGGCGCTCCTCTTTGGGCTCGTGCTGATGGCGCTTTCCCTCTTGCTCGCCGCGCTGCAGGGTCCGCTCTGCCTTGCGCTCATGGCGCTGGGCCTTTTCGACAACATTGTCGTTTACAGCCTGCTTGCCAAGAGGCGCAACCGGCTGAGCGTGCTCTGGGGCGGCCTTAGCGGTGGCGTGCCGGTGGCCTACGGCTGGGCAGCGGCGACCGGCACGCTGGGCCTCACACCCCTGCTCATGGCATCGCTGGTCGTCCTCTGGATCCCGAACCACATCTGGAACCTGGCGCTCTACCATGCCGAGGACTACCGCAAGGTTGGGGTGCCGATGCTGCCCGTAGTGAGCGAGCTCAGCAAAGCTGTCCGGTGTATCGCAAGCACCGTCGCGCTGATGTTTGCCGCCTCGCTTGCCATCCACTTCGCCGGTGGCTTCGGGGCGGTCTACCTTGCGGCAGCTGTGGTGCTCGGGCTCGCGCTGCTTGCCGGCAACACCTACCTTGCCCTGCGGCCGTCGCGCCCGCTCGCCTGGGTTCTTTTCAAGCTCTCGAGCCCATACCTGCTCCTATTATTTGCCGCCATGATGGCCGACGTGGCCATCCGCTGAGCAGGGGGAAGAGCACCCGAGTCCGTAGCCGTCAACAGCCTGGGAACGATCTCGCGCCGACAGGCCCAGCGCCGGCTAACTGCTCGCCAGGGCGAGGGGCAGGTACACCTTGTGCGGCAGAAGAGCCGCCACAAGCGCGTAGGACTCAATGCCAGCGTAGAGGCCGGGCGGTAGGTTCGCGTAGGTGACGGTGCAGGGGCCGCTCGCTGCGCCAAAGGCGCTTTTCAGGCTCATGCCGGTGCAAGCTTCCCCAGGCCCTTCCAGCCGCAGGACGTGGTAGTAGGGGTATTGGCTATCTGGCTCCCAGCTGAGCGAGAAAGTGCCATCCTCTGCCGTTGTCGAAGCCGCGAGGACGGTTGCTTTCCCCTGCCCGAAGGGGTCAGCGTCCAGATCCCCGAGGAGCTGTAGCTGCACCCCCGCGAGCGGCACCTCTGGCTTTCCTGGCTGGCCGTGGTAGGCGGCGCCGCGGAACGTGTACGTGGCATGCACCGGCCTCGTCCTGATCTCGCTTGGCTCTTCGTCCGGCCTGGCCGCTGCCCAGGCCACCAGGTACTCGCCTTCGCCGGCCGCCACAGCCGGCATGGTGGCGGATCTCTGAGCGCTATCGGCGATGGCAAAGGCCGGGCCAAGAGATCCATCGGCATACACATGCCTGGCGCGGATAACACCCCGGCCTCTCTCCTCCTCCTCTTGCCAGGCGACGAGGCATTGCGGAAGCGTGGCATTGCAGGCCACAGCTGCGGCAAGCTCGGGCCGGATTGTGAAGGCAATGCGCAGTGGCGCCCCGAGCGGGACGAAGTTGGGGCCGATGAGCTGCGCCAGGATATCGTAATCGTCGCCAGCGTACTGCGCCTGCCAGGTCAAAATGTAGGGCCCTGCGCCGGCAAAGTGCCCTGCTACCGGCCTTGCCTCGTCCTTTGGGCCAGCCGCAAGGGCAAGCGGGCCCTCGGCGATCTGCGCTTGCGCCTCGTCGAAGAGGGCTGCGTACACGTCGTAGGAGCCTTCCTGCCCTCCCGGCTGCGCGCGCTGCCAGGCGAGGAGGAACTTTCCCTCACGGGCGCCGTAGGCAAGGGCTGGGTGCCGCTGAGCAAGGCCGCACTCGGGCACGGAGAACCGGGAGAGCTCAGGCGGCTGGCCGTGGCGCACTAGGGCCCCGGCGATGCCCTCCACCGCGCCGGGCGGCGAGCTGTTCCAGGCGAGGAGGAAGGCGCCAGAACCCCCTCCGCGGGCAAGGGCGGGCCGCCACTCGTTGGCTCTCGTGTCGGCCAGGGCAAGCTCGGGGCCCAGGGACCACTGCCCTCCCGGGTGAAAGAAGCGGCAATAGATATCCCAGTTCGCGCCAGTCCCGGAGCTATCGTAGTGCCAGCAGATAAGGTAGCCCTGGCTTGAGCCGCCGTAGGCAAGGGCGGGCCAGCCCTTTTCCCCCGGTCGCGGGTCGCTAAGGGGCGTGGGCAGGGCATCCAGCGGCTGCCCTGTGCCCAAGAGCCGGATGGCCTGGATCGCCGGCAGGCCGGTGCCAGCAAAGCGCCAGGCAAGAAGGTACTGCCCGGCATCGCTGTCGTAGGCAAGCACCGGTTCTTCCTTTGTACCGGCCCAGCCGGGCACAAGCAGTTCCTCCCCCGCCAGGGGGCCCTCTGGGGGCGCCGCGGCCCCTGCCGGCCGGCTGGCGGCCAGGAGCCAGGCCAGCATGCCAAAGAGCGCCCAGCGCACCACAGCCAGCGACAGCCAGGGCGCCTGCCGGCAGCCAGGGCGCACCAGCACTGTACTTGCCCGCAAGCTGATGGTCTTCGACGCCATTTGGCCTCCCGCCAGGGCGCTTGCTCCTTTCGCGCTCTTGCCCACAAGAATGCTGCAAAAAAGGTGCCTGCATTCTCCTGCAGCCTTATGTCGCCGTCAAGGGGGCGTGCCGCGAGGCAGTTCTCGGGCGCGGCAGTGGCGGTCAAGGTGCGCTGGCGGCGACAGGAACGGGCGGGTGGGTGGGAATGCCTCCCTGAACTGCAACAAGGACCGCCAAGGTGCTTTGGGAGCGACAGGAAAAGGGCGGGTGGGTGGGGCAGTTTCTCGAAGGCAACAACCGCGGCCCCGGTGCTTTGGCAGCAGCACGTGCGGCAGCAATAGCGCAACAGACATGGCCACCAAGCTAAGCAAACGCCAAACGACAGCCCGGTCCGTGCGCCAAGCCGGTCAGCGCATTTTCCTGGAGGACATCTCTCATGGTACCGATGCACCTCGGCTGCACGTATGGCACTCGAGGCAAGATCCCCGCCCACCCGCCCCTTTTTCAGTGCCGGCGCACCCTGGCCGCTCTTGTACCCCTCGAGGGGCATGGCTCTCCCACCC